>JANMNK010000219.1:0-6262 GCA_031373875.1 Pirellulaceae bacterium
TTTCATGCTTCGATGCTCTGGCTAACGCTCGTAAACGCAGGATGCTTGCCCAAGGAAGCTTTGCCGAACTATGACGAGCACTACTCTTGTCTGCAGAGGAGTGCAGGGGGGCTTTCTGGGTTTTTTGATATTCGCTATCGCTATGCGATTAATCCTGACGAGGAATTTCGCATGCGACCCGGCTTTGAGAGTTTTCAACCGGTCCAAGAACAGCAGGTGTTGGCCGATAACAAAGATCATCCGATTCCCGCACCGTTCGCTGGCCGGATCTTTATGCCGCTCTATCAAAGTAAAGGTGACGAGGGATTCTTTCTCATTCGGCCCGTCGCGCCAATTTGGCTCACGCTGTCTCGCTGGCTAAGGCAATGGCGTTTTGAGCGATTTTTGGCTTGGTTGCCGGGCGTCAAAATCGACTCCAAGAATCCGTCGGCAATTTTTGTCGACACACGCGTAGCCAGATTTCTTGCCACGGAGATATTTCACTTGCTCGGATATCGTCGCCAAGTACGTGATGGAAAAAAGATTTGTTTCTCGCGTCGCGATCATTGAGTAAATCTCGTTATCATGGTGTAAGTCCACTATCGTCAATTTAGTTTTCGATAGTTCCGGAATGCACAGATTCACTTCGTTGATATCGAGGACGAACGCATGACTAACGCGATCACGAGAAAAACACTCTTCGCCACCGTTTTCTTCAGCCTTTTTTGGTTGTTGTTCTTTCCAGCCTTCACGCAAGCGCAGACAGCCGACGAAAGATTGGAGGATTTTTTCAAGGATCACTTGGAACAATCCTTTGTGATGCGTCCTCTCGAAGCGACCATGCTTGGCGATCACCGCTTAGACCATTTGTTAGACGATATATCGGCGCCAGCTCGCGAAAAATGGCTAGCTCATTACCGAAGTCAGCTTGACCGTTTAGCTCAGGAATTCAAGTCTGCGGACCTTTCTGCGAACGGGCAATTGGACTATCAGATCTTCTGCGATGAGTTGGTTCGAAACATCTGGTTAGCTGAAAACACCAAGCCCTTTGCCGAAGACCCTCGCACCTACGGCGCTTATATCAACGACAGCGTCTACTCATTGCTTACACAGTCCACGCTGCCCAAAGAGAAAAACGTCGAGAATGCGATTGCTCGCATCAAGCAGATTCCTCGTATTATCGAAGCGGCTCAGGCGACGATTGCAAACCCACCCAAGCCTATTCTAGAAACAGCTATTTTGCAAAATCGAGGTGCTGTTGATTTTTACAATCGTGGAATTTACGAATTGATTGGACAAACGGAACATGCAGATGACTTGAAGGTGGTCTGCAGTGTGGCTGCTAAGGCACTCGGCGAGTACCAATTATTCCTTGAGAAAAACGTGTTGCCCAAAGCGAGCGGTGAATGGCGGCTTGGCAAAGAGAAATTCTCTCGAAAGCTTGAATTGGTTCTCGACGTCGGATGGGATGCCGATCGCGTCATCCAAGAAGCGGACAAAGAATTTGTGCGTGTCCAGCGCGAGATGTATGTGATCGCGCGACAGCTTTGGAGCCGCTATTTCCCAAAGCAACCTTTGCCTCCTGACGATGAAATAGGGCGGCGAACGACGATCGCATTGGTAACCAACGCCGTCAGCCAAGAACACGGCCAACCCGAAACACTAATTTTGGATGCACGCGCTACTGTCAAGAATATTCAACGATTCATTCGCGACAAAGATATTCTGCGATTGCCAGAAACCGATCGTTGCCAGGTAATCGAGATGCCCGAGTTTCGACGTGGCAATTCGCTGGCCTATCTGGACAATGCTTTACCGCTCGATCCTAACGGAGCAAGTTACTATGCCGTTAGTCCGCCGCCATCGATTTGGGGTGAAGAAAAAGTACGGAGCTTTTTGGAAGAGTACAACAAACACATGCTCCAGATTTTGACCATTCACGAAGCTTACCCTGGCCACTACGTGCAGTTGGAATATTCCAATCGCTGCCCCTCGCTAATTCGTCGCGTGCTGCAATCCGGTGTCTTCATCGAAGGATGGGCCGTTTACACGGAACAAATGATGCTTGACCAAGGCTACGGCGAAGGTGATTTAGCGCTGAGGCTCAATCAATTGAAGTTCTATTTGCGAGCGGTTGCCAATGCGATACTTGATAACAAAATGCATTGCACAAATATTTCTGATGAAGATGCTTTGCGGTTCTTGGTTGAGCAAGCGTATCAATCCGAAGGCGAAGCACGCCTGAAAATCGTGCGTGCCAAACAAAGCTCGGTGCAGCTTAGTACGTACTTTGTCGGACGAATGGCTCACTATGAACTTCGTAGAGCTATTCAACGAGAAATGGGCGACAATTTTGAACTGGGCAGGTTTCACGAAGCGGTTTTGGCTAACGGTTCAGTTCCGACAAAATTCTTGCCGGATCTAGTTCGCGAAAGACTCAAGCAGCCTCGTTAAGGGGAATGTATCGCACGATGTGGTTTGAAAAGCTGACTGGTTTTCGAGAAAGCACGCCCGACCAAGTTCGCTCACAAATTGTGGTCGACGGCGAAAAAATGACTTCACAGGCAAACGGTCGCGAAATGCACTGTGGGCGATTGGAGATTCCGTCGCTTGATGAATTGCGGTCGCAATTGCCTGAGATGGAGCGCAACACGCATCGATTACAGATTGAGGAAGTTGTCGCCGACGTGCAGCAGCTTCACATGGATCCTGCGAACGCGAACGCCCTATTTCAAGTTGCGTCGCAATATAATCTGCTTGAAATGGTGTCCCCGACAGTTACACCTGAGGTGGGTGTTGGTATTTACGAAAATGATCGCACTCAAGGCCCGGCCTGCGCGGTTGCTTGCGGTGCTGGCACGATCTACCGTAATTACTTCGTCCCCGTCAACGGAAAAATCGGACAGACTGCGACGCATCAAATTGATTGCTTGGCTGATCTGGGAACAGCACTCGGCAACGAGCAGTCGAAATTGTGGCGTATGAAAAACGGCTACGCATTAGCGACTGCTGCCGGTCTGAAAACGATCACAAGTCGAATTAAAACAGCCAGCGAATCCGAAGTGCAACAATTGCGGTGCAAGCTACGGATCGGCTTGCAGTGGAATACCGAAGTCACCATGGCAATCGATGGCCATCGCGTTTCTCAAGCCTATTGCTCTGCATTGCCAGTCGCTTATTCAGAACAGTCGGAGGCACTTTGGTCGGACTTTGCCCAGCTGGTGCTGGAGGCGTCCTATGAAGCAACAGTTTGCGCTGCAATTATCAATTTGCAAAAGACAGGATGCAACAAGTTGTTCTTGACACAAATAGGCGGCGGTGTATTTGGGAATCGATCCGAGTGGATTTTGCAAGCGATCCTTCGCGCTCTTCGGTTATTTATCAGTGCCCCACTGGACGTCAAGATGGTGAGTTATCGCCAATCCAATAGCACTGCCCAAAGTTTGATTGAGCAGTTCAGGGCTACGAGTCCGACGTAGGAATCGCGTGACGGTTTAGTATCAACTCAAAAGTCATCATCGAATCAAATCGCGAATTCCTGATGAATAGCGACGTTTAATCGATCGATTTCTGTTCGCAAAGCCTGAAAGCCATCATCAATCTCCTTGGACGAGCTAGCCGGCGTCATTTGTTCGAAAGCAAACGCTGCATCGTATAAGGGCTGTGCACAGAAATTCGACGAAGCTCCCTTGATCGTATGCGCAATTTTCGACGCGGCAGTTATATCGTTTTTCTCCATGACCTGCGTGATCGCTTCGAAAAGTTTGGATACCTCGTCCAAATAAATGCCGGCCAGTTCTCGGAGAAAATCGCGATCACCTTCGACTCGTTCCAATGCACCGTTTAGATCGAACACGTTTGGCATAATATCTCCTTGCCCTTCGGGCAATTGAGGCGTTTGTGGCAGGGGGATTCGCAGGATATCCGGTGTACGACAGACACGCGATAAAGCTGCAATCAATTCCGACGTTTGGATAGGTTTGGAAATGTATTCATCCATTCCTCCCATTAAAAATCGCTCGCGATCGCCACTCATTGCAAAGGCGGTCATCGCGATGACGGGCATATGAAGTCCCGTTTCGCGTTCTTTCTCACGAAGTACCTGAGTAGCTTTCAATCCATCAAGAACGGGCATTTGGATGTCCATCAAGACAGCGTCATACGAATTCGTATCCAGTGCATCCAATGCGAGTTGTCCATTTTCGACAACATGAACTTGGTGCCCCAGTTTTTCTAAAATCCGTGTGGCGACTCGTTGATTGACCAGATTGTCTTCAGCGAGTAAAAGACGAAGGCGAATGGCTGTTTCGTCTTGCGGCAGAGTAGTCACGGCCTGTTCAGAATTAGTGGCGGACGAAGCGCGCGCGAGAAGACCGCTGATGGTGTGCTGTAACTCGGCCGGGTTAATGGGCTTGAGCAAAGTGGCTCTGATACCGAGCTGCTGGCATCGTTGGTAAGCTCCTTGCCGGGCTGCCGATGTCAACATCATGATGGTAACAGAACCCAGTTCGGGATACTTTTTCATTTCCTCGACGAACATGAATCCGTCCATGACGGGCATATGACAATCGGTCAATACAAGCTCAAATAATTCACCTTTTTGAGACGCTTCGCGCAGTGCATTCAAGGCTAGCGGACCGCTTTCAACGGCAGTAGGAACCATATTCCAGTTTTTAAGCAAGTCGACGAGAATTCGTTGATTGGTTTGGTTGTCATCAACAATCAATACTCTAACACCAGTTAGCCGTGCCAGGGTTTCATCTGTTGACTCTGCGGCTAGCGAATTCACAACAGGCAGATCAATTGAGAAGTAGAACGTACTGCCTTTCCCAAGTTGGCTTGTCACAAACAATTCGCCGCCCATCAGCCGGACAAGTTGCCGTGAAATCGACAAACCTAAGCCCGTTCCGCCATATGACCGCGTCGTAGAGGCATCGGCCTGCGAAAATGCTTCAAAGATTAACGACCGCTTGTCGGAGGCAATTCCGATTCCCGTATCGAAGACAGAAAATCGTAAACGGACAGTCGACTCCGTTCTCGATTCAACGTCGACCATCACGCCGACCTCGCCTTGTTCGGTAAACTTGATGGCATTGCCCGTTAGATTGACGAGAATTTGTCTAAGTCGTCCCGCATCGCCGATAAGCAATTCCGGCGCTTCGGGCGCGGTTCGCCACACCAATTCAAGGTCTTTGTCGTGTGCCCGCATCGCCAACGTCTTCATAGTATCGCCAAGCACTTCACGCAATCGAAATGCATGCGGGTCGAGATCCAATTTACCCGCTTCGATTTTCGAGAAATCGAGAATGTCGTTGATGATGCGCAGCAGCGAAAATGCTGAAGATTTAACGGTATCAAGATACTCGCGTTGTTCATGCGTCAGATTCGTATCGAGCGCAAGATCGGTCATACCGATGATGCCGTTCATCGGTGTTCGTATTTCATGGCTCATATTTGCCAAGAACTCGCTCTTGGCTCGATTGGCAAGCTCTGCCGCAATCTTGGCTCCCTTCAAAACCTCTTCCGAATTTTTCCGTTTGATGCCAACCGCAACTGCATCGGCCGCAGTGCCGAGGGAGTCAAGCGTAGCGTCGGGCAATGGTCGGCGAGCAAAAAGTGCCAAGACCCCAACTACTTTGTCATCTACAATAAGTGGAAATCCTGCGAACGAGACCATCCCTTCGCGTTTTGCCCATTCTTGATCGCCGACTCGAGGATCACCGATAACTTGGTTGGTTAAGTGCGGTTTGCGTTCTTGAGCTATGAGCCCAATCTTGAATTTTCCCACAGGGACCCTGCTATGAGGACCATCAAGATGCGTGTAAAGTCCCGCACTCGCTTGCAACTCAAGAACATCGCCGGCTTCGGATAGAGTCCAGATTCGCGCGAACGCTGCATTTAAACAAGCCACGATCGCTTCGGCGCATCGTTGCAAGGTTAACGCCAAACTGTCGCTGGCGGTGATCGCGACGCCGATGTGTCCCATCAGTTCAGCAAGCCGCGAACGCTCGTCGAGAATTTTCTCAGCTTGTTTGCGTTCCGTAATATCAATGATGGAAGCAAGCGTCGAAACACCTTCTTCCGCCTCGAAAGTATTCAGCGCGATCTCGACAGGAAATTCACGATTCAGTTTATGTCGTCCCCGTAGGCCGTAGGATGCATTTAATGCGATTACCTGCGGTCGACCAAACGAGTCCTTACGCAGTTGCATTGTCTGTTCCACGACCTCCTGTGGAAATAGAATTTCAATCGATTTCTCAAGCAATTCTTCGCGGGAGTACCC
>JANMNK010000262.1:0-3094 GCA_031373875.1 Pirellulaceae bacterium
ATGGATATACACCTTGGCCGAGCGAATGCTAACAAAGTCATGAACCGAATCCTATGGCATGGACATCACAAATTTGCGCTTTGCATCGTCCGCGTCGAAGGAGGTAGTCTACGCAATGCCATCCCGCGAGAGTCGAAAGCAACGGTTCTGATCCCGAGGGACCATGCCGATGCATTCGGATTGTGGATCATGCGAGAGTCACTGACCATTCGCGCCGAAAACGAGATCACCGATCCTCAGCTGCAAATCACTTGCCAAGTAACGAAAAGCGACGGCGCTCAGGTCATGCCACGCGCTTCGCAGCAAGCGTTCTTGTCGGCAGTCAGCGGAACGATAAGCGGCATTGCCCGCATGAGCCCTTCGATTCCAGGTTTAGTTCAAACGAGCAATAATCTTGCCCGAGTTGTGGTTGGCGACGGTCAAATCGCCGTCCTGTGCTTGGCTCGCAGCTCGGTCGATACGGAACGCAATGCGCTGACGGAATCGCTAACCTCGGTTCTCGAGCAACTTAGTGGTACGGTCGAAGTGGCTGGCGAATACCCAGGCTGGCAGCCCGTTCCGACCAGCAATATCGTCAAACTTATGAGCGAGTTATATCAAGAAATGTTCGGCGAACCCGCCCATGTCGCTGCTTGCCACGCCGGTCTCGAATGCGGGATCATCGGCGGCAAATTTCACGGCATGGAAATGATCAGCTTTGGCCCCAACATTTTCGGAGCCCATTCGCCTGACGAACGAGTGCAAATCAGCAGCGTACAGAAGTTCTTTAAGTTCTACACTACGACGCTCGAACGCCTCTAGGTTCTGTTCCAACCGCCCCTTTCATTTTGCCTCATCGACCGGTTTGCGAGCTGACTGCTGACCGGTCAAGTTGCTTTTTTATATAGCTAATCAGCCTGCTCTTTGTTGCTCTTCAATTGACGCCAATTCGGCGCTGCAGTTAAACGGGTGCACGACTGTCGTTGAACGCACCCGACTTCCAGCAGCGGTTTTGCCTACTAAAACCGTTCGCGACAATTTTCGTTGTGTGTACGGCGACGCCCCCATCCAACCTAGTCAGCAAGCAATCCTTGCGATCATCACGAATTGCTCGCGGTTTGGTACGCCATATGCCGTCGTTCGCTATTGCACATTCGTTTCGCTGGAACCTATTCGATTGAGGGTATGGATGATGGCCAAGTGGACCAAGAAAGATCAACGTCAATACGAACATGTCAAAGAAAGTACGTTGGATCGCGGTGAAAGCGAAGACGCTGCCCAAGAAATTGCCGCCAGAACTGTCAACAAACGTCGTCAAGAAGAGGGTCGTACTCCAAACAAGACGACGCAAGGAACGGGCAATCCAAACCTAACGTTGCGTGAGCGGACAGTCGAGGAATTGCGCAACATGGCTTCCAAACTTAAAATTGAAGGCCGAAGCAAAATGAAGAAAGCTGACTTGGTAAATGCGATCTCTCGCAAGTATTGATCGCGCGATGGAGTTTCTTTTCGAAATATAAATCTTGAACGTTTGTCTCGTTCGATCGAATCAGCTTAAAAAAGCTCTTAGAGGTGCAGCATGGCAAACAAATCGAAAGATCGTGGCAAATCCAACCCGCGTCCCGTGCGCCCCGCTCAATCGCAAAGTCGACAACCCGGCAAGCAGGCGGTGATGAAGCCGCAGCCTCGCACGATTCGCGACGATTATCGTGGCAGCGGTAAACTTAACGGCAAAGTCGCGATCATTACCGGAGGCGACAGCGGCATCGGCCGTTCCGTCGCCGTTATGTTCGCACGCGAAGGTGCCAATGTCGCTATCGTATATCTGAACGAGCGTGAAGACGCAGCGACCACCAAAATGCTGGTTGAACAAGAAGGCCGCACTTGCCTACTCCTGCAAGGCGATATCGGCAAACGCGCGTTCTGCAATCGGTTGGTAAAGCAGACCGTGAAAGAGTTTGGGCGATTGGATATTTTGGTAAATAATGCAGCAGAACAACATCCAGAGAAGGACATCGAGGCAATTGACGAAAAGAATCTCTTGGCGACCTTTCGAACGAACGTATTCGCGATGTTCTACTTATCCCAAGCCTCTCTGCCCTACCTGAAACAACAGCCTGGAAGTGTCATTATCAATACGTCGTCGGTCACAGCCTATCGCGGCAGCCCGGAACTGCTCGACTACTCAGCTTCCAAAGGTGCGATTATCTCCTTCACGCGCTCACTCTCACAAAAATTGGTAGGCGATGGCATCCGCGTCAATGCTGTTGCTCCAGGCCCCATTTGGACGCCGCTCATTCCCGCAACGTTCCCCAAGACGAAAGTCAGTCGCTTCGGTAGCGACTCCCCAATGGGACGCGCAGGTGAACCCGATGAATGCGCAGCATGCTACGTGTTCTTAGCATCGGAAGATTCGTCCTACATCACCGGTCAAGTGCTTCATCCAAATGGCGGTGAAATTATAAACGGTTAATGTCACGCACCACGAATTCCTGTCGAACCCAGGCTGCATTGCACATTGAGAATACTGCAAAACGGATGATCTGTTTTCTAACCCGAAACTCGATCGCCAACATTTCGCTTTGAGTAGCTTACTTCCGGTGAATCCGTATCGGGGACTCCAGTCTCAAGTTCCTTGCGCGCGGCCTCAGCGATCGCGCTGTAGTTCTTTCTAATGTCCTCAAGTTCTTTATCATCCAATTCTTCAAGATCAAGCACCGCATTGTGGGCTCCTTTCATGGCTCGAATAATTTCGTCCAACTTCACTTGAATAGCGCCAGTGTCGCGGTTCTGAGTATTTTGGATTAAGAACACCATTAGGAAAGTAATAATGGTTGTTCCAGTGTTTATTACTAATTGCCACGTATCGCTGAACCCAAAAAATGGTCCGGTTATAGCCCAAACAATAATGATCAGTACCGCCAGTACAAAAGTGATCGGGCGTCCGGAAATCAGAGACGTTTTCTTTGCAAATTGCGTGAACGAGGGCTTTGAATTGGCCATCGAATTGTCCCTTCCTGAATCGAATCGGTAGGTAGAATGCGACTACTTTCCGCAAATTAAATGCCAAATGAACTCCGCTGCGTTTAGATTGGTGATAATCTTTTAAATCCAT
>JANMNK010000558.1:0-4108 GCA_031373875.1 Pirellulaceae bacterium
CTTGTTCCCCTTCTCCTCAGTACTCTGAGGAGAAGGGGTTAGGGGATGAGGAGTCCAGATTTTTTGACCAAAACGAACTCGAGAAACCGTACCTAACTGCGATCCCGAAGTCCATTCATGCCCTTTCGATTTGCGCAAAAAACGAACCCCATCCAAATATTGCATAACCCCATATCGCTAAACGATTCGTTTTAAAAACACACAAAATTGAGTTACCTTTTCAAACAAGCCATAAAAAAACCGAGCCAAGTTCCTAATCCAGGTACTTGGCTCGGTCTGTTTCAAACGTGTAACTTCAAGCGAATGTCTGCCGTGAACTAGCGTTTCTCTAGAGCGGCTCGTTTTTCTTCCCGAGCGACGAACCAGAGGAGCATTGGAGCGGCAACGAATACGGAACTGTACGTTCCTACCACGATGCCGATGAACAAGCAGAATGCGAAGCCGTGAATACCTGCACCACCAAAAATGTACAACAACAAGATGGTGATCAAAGTCGTGCTCGACGTCAAAAGTGTTCGTCCCAAAGTCTGATTCACGCTTTGATTGATCATTTTTTCGGTCAACCGCGGGCTCTTACCTTTGACTTCCCGAATACGGTCAAACACGACGATCGTATCGTTTAGGGAGTAACCAATAATTGTGAGAAACGCGGCGACGATGGTTAATCCAATCTTAAAATCTTCAATCATCAAGAAACCGAGCGGGCGGTACAGCCAGTGGCTAATTGCCAAAAAGCCCAGTGTAATCAGCACGTCGTGAATCAATGCAACAACGGCGGCGATACCGTATGCGACTTTTTGAAAACGGAACCAAATGTAGATCACGATAAAAATGTTGCTGACGATTAACGCGACAACAGCTTTCGTTTGCATTTGACCTGCAACGCGACTACCGATCGAAGAAACGGAAAGCCAAACCGGTTGCGATGCCATTTTCTCGCGTAGACCATTGCCGACTTTGTCAGCTCCGGCAGAATCCAGCGGGACAGTGATTTTCCATTTGGAATAACCCAGTTTTGAATCCGCACGCCAACCGCTCGGCAGTGGAACTGGCTCGACGGTGACTTGCGGTGCGGTTAGAGGCAGCCCGACTCGGCTGGCCGCTTCGATCAAATCACCTTGCAGAGATGCGGCATCAATCTTCGCGATCTTGGTACCAGAGCTCTGTCCAAAGGTAGCAATAAACGTCGTCGTTTCGTTCACGACCGGTGGTGCGGCCAGCGAAGTTGATGGAGCGATTTCACTTGGCGGAACGATCGGGGCAGCGCCTTCTTGAGTCGTTGCTGGAGTAGTTTCCGCCGGAACAGTGTTCGCTGTTTCTGCAGGTGGTTGACTTGTAGTTGCTTCTCCACCAGCAGCAGGCGTTGCTGGAAGTTGTTCGCTTCCTTGGAAGGAAACGAATTTTACGCCCGAGGCCGACAAACTCGAAGTCGCAGAAGAAGGCGATTTCTCGAACTCGACTCGATATGTAATAATACTCTTATTATTGGCTTCAAAACCCTCAGTCAAACGCTTTTTCAAGTCCTCTTTGTCTTTGATCGAAGACTCCAATCGGTAAACAGTATTTTTCGTTTGACCGGCGACATCCAAGTTACTGATGGTTAGCTGGATTGGATTTCCATCTCTGTCTTTGTCCAAAATCTTGGACGCCAAAGAGCGGATTGCATCCACATTGTCCGGGTTTTCCAGCGTAAAGGTAACTTGCGTTCCCCCGTTGAAGTCGATGTCGAGGATTTCTCGACCGCGCATCGCAGTCGCAGCGAGCCCAATTAAAATTAGTAGGGCGGAAAACGAGTAGCAAATTTTCAGCAGTCCCATGAAATCGACGTCTTCTTGACCGAGGAAACTGCGGCGCATCCACCCAACAAAATCACCCATGGAGAAATTGACAATTTTCCAACGTTCGGCGATGTCAAAGAAGACGCGTGAACAATAAACTGCGGTAAACATACTGATTAGAATACCGATAACCAATGCGACTGCGAAACCACGAACTTGGTCCGTGCCAACCCAGTACAAAACTACCGCACTGATCAGTGTAGTGAAGTTCGAGTCAATAATCGTCGTCAAGGCTCGGTCAAATCCGTTGCGAATCGCCATGCGTCCCGTCGACTTCTTGAGAATTTCTTCTCTCATACGTTCAAAGATTAGAACGTTCGCGTCAACGGACATACCAACGGTAAGAACCAGACCAGCCAAACCCGGAAGAGTGATCGGTTGTTGAATGAGGATCATCGAAGCCAAAATAAACAACATGTTCAGCAGCAGAGCGATGCAAGCGATCAAACCAGAAAAGCGGTAATAGATCAAAACGAACAGTAAGGTCGCGATCATCGACATGATCGACGCACTAAAGCCCTTGTTGATCGTATCCGCACCTAAAGCTGCTCCAATTTGGTTTTCGCTAATTGGCTCTTTTCCGAGAGCAGCAGGAAGTGACCCGTGCCGCAGAATACCCGTCAAGAAGTCGACTTCTTTTTCCGTGAAATTACCAACAATCGAACCGCTTTCGCGAATGGGCGAATTGAGACTTGGTGCAGAGAGAACTTTATTGTCGAGAATAATTGCCAGTTGTCGTTTGAAGGCACCGTCGGGTTGGTTGGCAACCGTCAATCCCAACATTCGCTTGGCACCATCCGACTTCATGTTGAAAAGAACTTCGGGCAGACCATTGCGGCCCAGTTCCTTCATGACGTTTGCCAAATCGTCGCCGGTGATCTCCGGGTAAGGCTTGCCTTTGCGCTCAAGTGCAACCAGAACGTCGATGTCCGTGATCGATTGAGAAAGCAACCACTTTTCAGCGGCATTTTCGCCATCCAGAGTTGGTGGGAAATTGATGATTTCGCCCGTCACCGAATTACGAAATAAGTTCATAGCAGAGATAGGAGCACGCAAGGCATTGACTCCCTTGACGGCATCTGGATCTTTTCCGACTGTGTGCCAAATCCCGACTAATCGACCTTCGACATTTTTCACTTCGGGGTTGGTTCGAGCCATTTGGGTGGCACCCGAAGCATGTTGTTGGGCTAATCCAAAAATTTCAGAGTGATCGCGAGTATTTGCAAGAATGCGAAATTTGAGTACGCCTGCTTGCTGAACCATGCGTTTGACTTCGCTGATCTCCAACTCGTCGACATTGGGAATAATGATTTCAATCTGGTCTTCGCCATAGGGCCGGACGACTAAATCGCTCAAGCCCGCTGGATTCAAACGATTGGCGAGTACCGTCGCAAGCTCTGACGCTTTGCCGGTGGTCTCCCACATCTGTTTTTGTTCTTTGCCGATTTCGCTCGTCTTATCGATTTCATAAACAAGGATTGTTCCACCCTTGATGTCGATACCGTACTTGATCGTGCCGAGAGAGCAGATGACTGCCGAAGCTGAAATGGTGGCTAAGACAACGCCGATCGACAATGCATGCGTGTTCATACGCAACCATTTTGCCAACGCACGTCCCACCACAAACGGTAGCACGAAAACGCCAAGAATGATTCCAACTGACTTTAGAAAAGCAAGCCATGTAGTTGGATCGGTAAAACCGCCAATGGAAGTGGGTTTTGCTTGCGCCAACATCACTAAATCGAAATATTCACCAAACATATGACTTCGGCCTAATTCCCTTTAACGTTACGGCAAAAAGCTGACCAGTTTTCGGTCCCTTCGAAAATCCACAATCGGACGTCGTGGCCGCTTCAGTTTTATTTTGTTCCAGTTTCTGACTTCGATTCTTCTCGAAATATTTTGGCGACCGAATCCCGATTCACCGTCAATTTTGCATTCGTCGCTTCGTCGACCCGTATTGTCACTGTCCCCGTTTCCGTGGAGACGTTAACAACGGTGCCGTGAATTCCACCGGTCGTTACGACGCGGTCATTCTTGCGTAAATTGTTCAGCGCTTCTGCCGCATCCTGCTGTTGCTTTCGCATACTGCGTTGCTGCGGAAGTACGACAATTACCCAGAACAGGACAAAGGCAAAAATCATGAATATGAGGGGATTGCCGAGTAGAAAGCTCACCAATGGATTGGTCGGTGAAGCTGGCTCCTCAGTCGGCGTTTTAACTGCATCCTGTGCGAACAAAATCAAATGCTGATTGGCAGGATTCATCAC
>JANMNK010000294.1:0-9232 GCA_031373875.1 Pirellulaceae bacterium
CGGAACACGAAGTAACTCACGGCGACTGCGGGGAAGGCGATTGGCAGGATGAGCTTGTCGTTATCTATCAAGATCTTCGCGATCGTGGAATCCAACTGTTCGATTCGGTCAAGGACCACTCCGTTACAAGTGTCGCCGAGCGATGGGTAACGGGGTATGATCTGACCATGCAGAAACTGGGATGGGCGTTTGGCGATTTCGCATTGGACACAGCGTCACGATTCGATTTCGTCTCCCAGGAATCATTTTTGCCAGTCAATTCCTACCCGTTGGCTGATGGTTCGGTGCTGGTAACGCCTAGCGAAGTTGCTTTCGAGCCCATTGTCGACGAGACGGCAAACCAACTCGAAGCTTGTTTTCCAGTGGGCGTGAATTCTGGCTCGACAGAATTCGTCGATGCATCTACTTCGCAACCAAGCGACGTTGCTGCCTCGCAACCAAGCGACGTTGCTGCCGAATCTAGCGGCGAAACGACAGTAGACGAGTATAACGCGATTGCTGCATCTCAGTATGATTTGGATGCCAACGCCGACATTGCTGCGACTAGTGACGACGAAAGCATGAGCAGCTATGGCGTGGGAATCGACAACGCGGTGGTCGAGGGCTCAACCGGTTACGACTACGAGCAGATGGAACCTCAAGTCGACGCATTGGCTGATTCGGCGGAATCAGAATACTTTGTCGACGACGAGTCGTACGAATCGGATACGACGGTGGAAGCCGCAACGACCGACGCGATTCCAGCAATCGAATCCTGCCCTATGGCGATCATGCAAATAGATCCGAACGATTCTCGATACTCATTGGTGCCTGAACAAGCTGCCGAAGAAGTTGAGGACGAACTGGGAATTGACGGCATCAATCTAGCTCGCGAAGTTGGCTACACCGTGGTCGGTCGCGTTGCGGAGTCGATGCATGCGACTGGCAATTGGCTTCAACGAAACGCCAAGTGGCTGGACAAGTTCAATCGCGAGATCATCGCCAACCAATCTGGAAATATTCGCTAAGTTAGATTCTACAGCTTCTTGGGCAAGTCATCGTGGGAGCTTCGCCCGAGTCTGTCTAACTATTTGGATTTTCATACAAAAACGCCGTCACACAGGTAAAGCCGTGGACGGCGTTTTGCTTTCCAACAGGGCCAAACTCGCCACCAGCAAATATACCTGCCGCTGGCAAAGCTGGAAAATATTTGTCGATCGTCAATGCGTCATGGTGCGGGGTTTGGAATAAATTGGTGCCTCGTCCGTTACAGGTAAAAACCAAACAGCCGATGGGTTTTTCTGGCCGACTGGCTTCGCGTTTGAGCATCGCGCACAAGTCGGCGTCGGCGCTCTCCGCGTCTCGCAAATGAAACTGAACGGTTTGACCGAGCCGAAAATGGTCGGTTATCATGACCGCCATGTGTTCATCTTCCACGCCGATCACGTTGCGGATCAAGAAATCGCCCGCTTCGAAACGATCGCGATACTCGCTCACAGCGCGACCAAGATGCATGGCTTGCAACATCGCTTGCTGATCGCGACCGGGACTGCGGACGAATAAGTCCTTCAGTTGCTGCAATGCTGGTTTTCCGCCAAGACCGAGAATCGCGTTTTCTTGGACGCCCGTTACGATCATCGGTTCGCCAATCGGGCGGCATCCTTGCGATACCACCGTCGTAACACGCAACTGACTGGGCAACGGCATGGCAATGGCACCGCCGCTGTAAACTTGTCGATTGTGCAACAGCACAGCATGCCCCGCACCGTGAACTCCGCTGCAGTAGCCTCCGACAATTTGCAGTTCAGGCGCATCACGCTGACACAGCCGAAAAAAGGCGTCGATCGGAAACGAATACGGATCGGCCAGGATCATTACGGTTTGCAGCTCGGAATTATTTTCCAGAAGAGCCGAATCGTTCTTGAAAAACGGCCCATCCAAAGTGTTGACGTATTCGATGTGATGAATGCTCTCGGAAGCCGATCCACTCAGCCCCGATATGACCAGGATGCTGGCGGCTGTCTGCTGCTCACATTCTTGTCTAGTGCCGACAATGCTATCCGACGCACATCCGATAACCGTTGCACCGGCAGCTTCGTCATTGATCCAACCAAGTACCGCAGAGGCTTGACGTAGGCAGTCATCGCCGCTGAGAAAAACAATTACCAACGACATGGGTTGTCGCAGTTGAGCGGCAGCTTGATGGAAAGCCTTTTTCGCGGCGGCCAAGATTGGCTCGCCAGCTACGATTGCGGATGCGATCTGAATCATATTTTTTTAAGCACAGCGAATTATCGCGTTTAACGTTTTGGTTATGGAATCTGCCGAGGTGTGATTTCAGCAGAATTTGGCAAAGGCTAACAGACAAAAAGTTTTTGGATCAAGCAAATATTTGTTAGGCTAAAGCGAATTCTAAAGTAACGGACGGAAAGAATCCAACGGCGTTGGAATCGCGGGCGGGAGGCCGGAGGACGCGAATCCGACGCAATTTTTCAATGATTTTCAAGTGAGGCGAGTCGAGGGAAAAATGGACGGGCAAGGTTCATCAGGAAATGTATTGGCAGCTTTGGCAAGTTTTTTCTTTCCAGGCCTCGGACAACTTGTCCAAGGACGGCTCTTGGCGGCATTTCTTTTCTTTGTCGCAAGTCTCGTTTTGTGGATATTCTTGCTTGGTTGGTTAGTTCACATTTTGGCAACGATCGACGCCGCACGTTATCGGCCACGTGGCTACTATCTGGAAAAATAATCCGCTGGATTCAGAACGATTACACTTTCAACAAAACCACCGCAAGATAGGCAATTTGATTGACGCACGAAAGGTCGGCAGCAACCGTGTATCAGAAACTATGTAGACTGCTTTAAGTAACGGTTTGCGGTCAGGATTTGAAAGTCGAATAAAATGAATCAACCTCCAGTCGAGGCACAAATTGTCCCGGTTAAGCAACCGCTCGACGTCAGCGCGATTCGCGGACCTGCTCCCCAGTTGCTCACGTATTATTTGATCGTGGCAATTCTTACCTTGCCGGGCGTATTTTTCGTTCTGCCGGCGCTTTGGTTCAGATACAGAACGCTGCAATACAAGTTTGACGACGAAGGCATTTCTATGCGCTGGGGACTTTTTTTCCGGCGTGAAGTATTGTTGACGTACCGAAAAATTCAGGACATTCATGTTAGTCGCGGTATCATCCAACGCTGGTTGGGACTGGCCACGGTCAGCGTGCAGACCGCGTCAGGCAGTGCAACTCCTGAGATGAGCATCGAAGGCATTCTCGAAGCCGAAGAGTTGCGAGATTACTTGTACGCCAAAATGCGAGGATCCAGGCAAAACGTTTCGACGGTACAATCTGAAGAATCCAGCCAAACTGAAAACGAAGTTACGGCGTTACTGTCGGGCATCCGTGACAATCTTGCCAAGCTCGTCGATGCTCGTGAGGTCCGATAATGGAAAACATTCGCCGTGCATCGGAATGGTGCTATCAAGGGCTCTGGTACAGCTTGACGAAGTGGTTTCTCGTTCCACGCGATCCACCAAGTTTGCCGAGCACCGAAGGCGAATGGGTTCAATCTTTCCGGCCATCGGAAGGTTACCTTAATTACCTCCGATTTTTTTTCTGGATCGCGTTGTTTGCAATCGATATCGCTTTGACGATCGGTTGGATCGCGATCTTCATAGCCTTACCGATCGTCGGTGTCCTGATTACTCCCATTGCTCTGGCAATTATCGTCCTGCCGGATATCGTCGCGTATATTGCGATTCACTTGAGGTATGACACGACGTGGTATGTACTCACAGATCGTTCGATGCGCATTCGTCGTGGAATTTGGACGATTCATGAAACCACAATTACTTTCGAAAACATTCAGAATATCCACATCCATCAAGGTCCCGTCGAACGCTATTTTGGTTTTGCAAGCTTGCTCGTTGAGACGGCCGGTGGTGGTGGCGCACATGCGCAGGGTGCTGCAGGTATGGGTCATCGCGGCATGATGGAAGGCTTGTCCAATGCATCGGAAGTGCGCGAATTGATTATGCATCGAATCAAACAAATCAAGTCAGCTGGCATTGGCGATGATCACGTGGACAGCGAAGCATCGACAATTCGGGGTTTCACATCACAGCACGTGCAATTGCTCCGAGAGATCAATCAGTTAACCGCCCAACTGGCGAGTTGAATCTGAAAGAAAAGTGTGAAGAGTCTAAAGTTGGGTGCCTGTGAAAAAAGTAGTTCCCGCTTGCCGATCGGGAACTGCCGAAGCGGATTTATTTTCGATCGACGGTTAAATTTGTTTACGCCGGAGAATTGTCTGCAACGGGCGTTGGTTTTGGCTGTGATAAATCGCGTGAGTTGTGTTGCATTGGTTGCGTTGGATGATTATTAGGAAATCGCAAGTACACTGCTTCGGTTGTTCCCGCTCGGCAAGCGGGAACTACTGGGTTGCTTGCGACACCGAGATCCAACCGGCTCAGATTACTGAACTGGGACGCCGTTGCCGAGTTGAGCTAGCACTTGCAGGACGCCGTTGAGATGGGCTAGGCGGGGGCCGAAGCGGTCGACAAATTCGCTGAGCATAAAGTCACCGTCAACCAGAGAGTCTTCGTTTTCGGCAACTTCGTCAGTCAATTTTTCCAAGAATTGGGTTTGTACGCGCGACAACGATTCGGCCGCTTTACGACATGCTCGTGAAAGCCGGGGGTTGGCGTCTTTCCATTGTTGAAGTTCTTGAGCCCGCTGCTTTTGAGCTAGCGCGGAGTTTTGCAACATCTGCTCGAGAAGCTCATTTTGCTTTTGTTGCAGGGAAATCAAGTGCCGCATGAGACCCAACATGGCTTGATTCGCATCGGCACCTTGTTGTGAAACGCCGGTTTGACCGGGTTCTGCAGAAACGTCTATGCGAAACATTGGCGAGAACGAAGATGGATCCTGTGCCATTTGATTAAGCTTTCCTCAGAAATTCCCCGAAACTGGAGGCGACCGTACCAGTATACTCAGTTAGGCCAGCAAAAGTCGAGTAAGCGTCAAGACTTTTTTGGTAATCTACGCCGATCGCGCAACAATCGCTACGAATGGAATTGCCCCTAAAGCCTCTTTCACTGTTAAGCCGAACATGACGTAGCACAATTTGCAAATTACAGCAGGTCCGGACTTTCCAGGAAGTTTGTTTCTGCTGCGATTCAAGCATTCAGTTGTCTACACTTACCCTTGGAAGCACTGCATGAGCTCGTCGTCAGGCGAAAGTACAGCGATCGGTTTTCTCTCAGTTCGACTGCACCCGGAGTTGGGGTATTTCGGTGGTTATCTTGTTCTTAACGCGATTGGCCGACCGCTAGAATTCCACTGCACCCTTCCCGTTCGTGCTAGTCGAGCGCAAGAAATTCTCTTTGGCAACACGCTCGAAGACTTCATTTGCGGCGAACAAATTGCCAGGGCGCTCGTTTCTAAGGCCAAGTTCCCATCGTGTTTCGTTGTAACCGACGTCACTGCAGTCCTGTCGCTTCGACGGGTTCACTCGCAACCAGTTGTCCACATTAACGTTCCAGCAGTGAGTCCAGCGGCAAGTATGATCTACCCTGTTGGACAACCCATTCAGCTTAGCGGGTTCACAGCCGCCGAAAACAAGATCAGCGTGCTGTCCGAATTTGCCGCGGACAAGTCGGTGGTGCAGCAGCACGTAGAACGCATTGCTCCCAAGATCGATTTTATGGAACCGTTTGGCCGCATCGCCGAAGCTTTGTTAGAAGCTCACCCGGCAGCGAAAGCCGCTTAGCGATTCAGATTCGCTGAACAAAAACCTTAACTCGAAAATTCTGAACCGCCAATCGGGTAAAGTCTCCCAGTGAGAACATTTCATGGATAGGTTCGCAACGACTGACAAGCAACCTTCTTCGGCAGTTCAAGATTCGACGGTCACTGAGTTTCAATCTTGGCCGGTCGAATCCTTTGATGTCCAACCGTACGCGCTTGGATGGCAATCGCAGCTTGAGCGTTCCTTGAAGATCGAGACCTTGGCAGACGACGCCGTTCGGGAGAAGTTCGAGATCATCGTCGTCCCGGTTCAACTTTCTAACAAGCTGCCTAAAACCATCGGATTTGCCTTTGCCGAAGTTCCCGAGATAACGCCCGTAGCGCCACCGCCAACAAAAAAACAGTCGCCCGAAAAGCCCGAACCGGTTGCTGAGATAGACTCGGATTCAGCGGATAAGCCCGAGGCAAAACATTTTACGCGAATACGACCGCCGAGCGACCTTGTTAAGCTCGAAGATCGATTGTTCTTCGTATTGCAACCGCCGCTCGAGTCTCTGTTAAGCAACGCGCAGTTGACGTTCCCGTTTCGACCGTTCCCTTATCAATTCGAAGGCGTCGCATTCCTCTTTCCACGTCTGGCCGCGATCTTGGCGGACGAGATGGGGCTGGGAAAGACGATGCAGGCGATCACGACGATTCGAATGTTGCTGATGTCGGGCGAGATTCGCAATGTCTTGCTGATCTGCCCCAAACCGCTGGTCACAAACTGGGTGCGAGAATTCAAATTGTGGGCACCGGAAATTCCTGTTGCGGTTATCGAAGGCGACCAAGCGTTGCGCAATTACATTTGGCAAAGTCCCGCAGCGCCAGTAAAAATCGCCAACTACGAACTCTTGATGCGTGATCGACAAACGGTTGAATCCGACATGAAATTTGACTTAGTCGTCTTGGACGAAGCACAGCGAATCAAGAATCGATCGAGCACAACGGCACAAATCGTTTGCAATATTAACAGGACGCGTTCGTGGGCGCTAACTGGTACTCCGATCGAGAATTCATCGGAAGACTTGGTCAGCATCTTCGAGTTCTTGTCGCCCGGCTACCTCAAGGACGACATGCATCTCAAATCGATGAGCCAAGCGTGCCGGGACTATATCCTGCGACGTACCAAAGACAAAGTGCTCACGGAAATGCCACCGAAACTTTTCCGCGACGCCGAGTTGGATTTGAATCCCGATCAAAAGATAAGTTACAAATCAGCCGAGGAAGAAGGCGTCGTGCAGCTTTCCGAAATGGGCGAAGAACTTACCATCCAGCACGTTTTCGAATTGGTACTTCGCCTGAAACAGATATGCAACTTCGATCCGCTTACCGGTTCAAGCTGTAAATTCGAGCGGCTCGAAGCTGACTTGGAGGAAGTTGCAGCTAGCGGCCAGAAAGCGATCGTGTTTAGCCAGTGGGTAAAAACTCTCGATCGAATGACCGATAAGCTGCAACGATTCTGCCCGCTTCAATATCACGGTCGCATTCCATCGCATAAGCGCGATGATGTTCTGAAACGATTCAAAGAAGATCCAAAGTGCCACGTGATCCTGATGAGTTACGGAGCCGGCGCGGTGGGCTTGAATTTACAATTTTGTCATTACGTGTTCTTGTTTGACCGCTGGTGGAATCCCGCGATAGAAGACCAAGCGATCAATCGGGCGCATCGATTGGGTGTGACCGGGCCTGTTACCGTCACGCGAATGATGACCGTAGATACTATCGAGCAACGAATTCATAACGTGCTTGAAGAGAAACGCGAACTACTGACAACGCTGTTTGCCGAGGCGAGCAAACCTCGTAATTTGGGTCTTAGCCAGAAAGAGATTTTTGGATTGTTCAACTTGAACCTTCCTCGCGCCGAAGCAGCTTGATGCAGCCGATCTGTGCGACTTAACACTTAGTGCGATTTACCACGCACGATCACGATGCGAACATCGCAGACATTCGTTCCTGTGGGGCCGGTAATCAGCAGGCGGTTGTGCTTTTCGAAAAAATGAAATGCATCGCACCGATCGATATACGAATCGAGCAGAGGCAATTCATTCGCCATTTCGCGAGCCAATTCCGAATCGATCCAAGCTCCGGCAGATTGCGTTGGACCGTCTTCGCCGTCCGTTCCGCCAGATAGGAAAACAAAGTCGCTTAACTCGGAGTAAGATTTTGTCGCGACTAATTCGCGAAGGACGCACAAAGCAAGTTGCTGGTTACGTCCGCCTTTTCCTCGATTCGGTTGCGAAGGTAATTCGACGGTCGGCTCTCCTCCGTGGATCAGGCAGGAATCGCTGTCTTTGACTTGCAAATCTCGGATGTGACCAGCAAACAGCTTGGCCAATCCGCGGACATCGCCGTCGGATTGTTCGCTTGAGGTACCATCGCTCGCGTAGCCAAGTTTCGCAGCGGCTTCGGTAGCCGTGTGAACCGCCGTTGCGTTGTTACCGAGAATGATATTGTGAACTTTCGATTTGACTGAGAACTGCGATGCAGGGGCGACGGCGACATCTCGCTGGAGAATCTCGAAAACGGAAGTTGGTGTGAATTGACGCGATGGATCGGCTCGTTGGATAATACGAATTGCTTCGAAGGAATCAGGCGGGTGATTCAATTCGGTTGGACCCGAGGCTATGAATTCAAGTGGATCGCCAAGAACATCAGACAGCACGAGCGTTATCAACGTGCCCGCGTTGCACGCACGAGCAAGCCCACCCGCTTTGATGCGACTAAGGCTGCGCCGGACAGTATTGAGCTCTTGAATTGTGCAGCCTGCTCCACTCAAAAACTGAGTGACTCGCAATTTGTCTTCGAGTGATATTCCGGCTCGCGGTGCTGGCAGCAAAGCGGACCCGCCTCCCGAGAGCAAGCAAATAACAACATCCGACTCGGAACAGCTTGCAACCATCTCTAGGATCTTGTTCGCTCCCAGTTCGGCTTGTTTCGTTGGCTCGTTAATGCCGTGGGGCCGGGCTATGTGGACTTGAACAGGAAAATCCTGTGAAAGCGTTTGGGAATCTTCCGGAACATTGAGCCAACCGGAAATCAATTTAGTGGGATGGATATTGAGGACTTGAACGAGTCCTTCACACATTGCCCGTGTCGCTTTACCCGCTCCGACGATTACGAAGCGATTTGATTTCGTCAGATCAAATTTGTGGCCGCGTACCGACAAGATATGCCCGTCCCATGTGACTTGAGAGCGGATCAACTGATCGCCGCGTACGGCGTCAACTCCCGATTGCCAAATGCGGATTGCGTCGTCGACGATGGAGTGTGAGTCTGCGGTCATTCGGGATAGTTTAGCTGGACTGTGTTGGGGTTGGTTTGGGACGAGGCGGTGGGTGGCAGTTTTTTACGGGGAGACCGGCGGCTAGCGCCTTGCCGCTCAGTTTCGTTAGGGGAACCGGCGGCTAGCGCCCAATGCCGCTGACTTTGGAAAACTGTTTTCGAATCGTGAGTTTTGGCACAGCAAT
>JANMNK010000317.1:0-2050 GCA_031373875.1 Pirellulaceae bacterium
TGAAGCAAAGTGCGGCGGGCTTGATTGCTTCTGGTTCGGTTGCCACCGGCGCGGTCCGAACTGTAGGTAATGACACGTTCGCGCTTGGCGTAATTAGCGACAGCGATAGCTTCTTTAGTTTCATTCGTGCACTGCGGCAAAACAATCTTATCAAGGTGATGGCCGATCCAACGGTTGTCGCCGTCGATGGCCGGCCAGCAAGCTTTAACTCTGGCGGTGAATTCCCGATCGTAGTTCCTGCAGGGTTGGGACAAGTAGGCATCGAGTTCCGAGAGTTCGGTACTCGATTGGATTTCGTTTCGAAAGTTCGTGGCGATGGTCGCATTTGGTTGGATGTCCGCCCTACCATCAGCGAAATCGATTCCTCGCGAAGCGTTACGATCAACGGCGTATCCGTGCCAGGCCTCCGGTCGCGATACGTTGATACTTCAGTCGAATTGCGAGCTGGACAGACATTGGCCTTGGCCGGTTTGCTCCAAACTCGTACGGAAACACAATCGATTGGATTGCCGGGCTTGTCAGATATTCCTTACCTGGGTGCGATCTTCCGTGCGAATCGCGAAATCCAGAATGAAGTGGAGTTGCTCATTACGGTTACCCCAGACTTTGCCGCTCCCATGGAGCCTTGCGAAGTTCCGCCAGGCGGACCTGGGTTTAATTCCGGCTGGCCAACCGATAACGAGTTTTACATGAAGGGTTACATGGAAGTGCCCGTAGATACTCGCTCCCAATACAACTCGATGCCAACCAATGGAATTGATCAGCGTATTCCGACATCGCCAATGAACTACTCAAACGTCCAAATGAGCTATCCAGAAAGCCAAATGGCTGTTCCAAACGCTTTGCCATCAATTAACACGATGCCACCTGGTAGTTTTCAGCCACCCATCAATTCGCCTGCTCCATCAGCCTCATTCCAAACATCTCCCCCAGCGACCAGTATTCCACAGGACACCACCACACCGCTGGCTGGTTCTATGCCGGATATGAGCAGTTGGAGGAAAAGACCAGGTGAGGAGAACGAAATCAAACAACCAGTTCGTACCGGTTCGGGTGGGTTTAACGCTCGATAGGGTTCTGGCGACTCAGTCTTAGAAAAAAAGCCTTACTACCCGAAATGACGGTTTCAAGACAACGTTGACAAGAATAAGAGTCGATATTTGCAACCATGAGCACTGTTCTTCGTCTGGTAATCTGTGATCCGCGGGATGATAGCCGCGAACAGCTGAAGAATCTGCTTCTAGGCATCGATATGGTGTGGTTAGAAGCGGACTGCTCGCGCTATGAATTTTTCCCAGATGTCGTAGCTCAAACGACTCCCGAAGTCGCCATTCTCAATATTGACACTGATCCAGATAAGGCGCTTGCCATTCTGGATACGATTCGCACAACGACACCCCAGTGCTCGATCTTGATCGCCTCTCGTCGAACGGATGGGCCACTGATTCTACGAGCCATGCGCGGTGGCGCTAAAGAATTCCTCACATCACCGATCACCATCGACGAGTTGATGTCGGCGCTGGGGCGCGTTATCGAGCAAACGAGTGGCGGCGGCGCAGGAGCACTTCGAGGATGCAAGATCATCGCCGTAGCCGGCGCAACAGGTGGTGTGGGATGCACTTCCCTGGCAGTGAACTTGGGCTGTAATCTTGCCACCAACCCGCAAAACTCCGCCGTGCTTGTTGACATGGACTTGGCGCTCGGCGATGCCGACGTTTACTTAGACACGATCCCTGATTACAGTCTTGTCGATGTGACCCAAAACGTCTCTCGGCTCGATTTTCAACTGCTTCGCAAGTCCTTGACCAAACACTCGTCAGGTTTGTATTTGCTGCCGCGTCCAGTTCAATTGCAGGACGTGTCGCTTATTACGGCGGATAGCTTAAGGAAGGTATTCGGACTATTGCGCGCGTCGTTTTCGCACATTGTCGTGGACCTTTCTAAGTCATTTACAGAAGTCGATATCGCCGCGTTAGAGTTAGCCAACGAGATTCTACTCGTGGTACAGCTTGACCTGCCGTGTTTGCGCAACATGGTTCGGCTGCTGATG
>JANMNK010000573.1:0-11537 GCA_031373875.1 Pirellulaceae bacterium
AATCGCTCGCTAAAAATCGCAAGAACGAAGAGTTAATAGATCGAGGTTCTTAGCAAGACAAAGAACCGAGTTGGAACGGCTGTTCTGCTACGTACTCGCTACCATCGTTCATGTAGGCACGAACTCGAACACACCAAAGGACTTTGACGAGGCGTCCACAATAACTCAAGGGCGACGGAGGCAGTTCGATCGACACGCACTGTGGCTGAGCCCAGTCGATTTCGGAAATGGACTGACCAGAAATTCGTCGGAAGAAATGGACGCCTAAATCCTCAGTGCCTTTACCCTGCGTGAACCAGACCACCGAAGCTTCGATCGCGTTGATGTTGCTTGGCTGAATGTTCATCAACCAATATTCAAATTGGAATATTTCACCCGGCTGATAGTGCGGACGTAACTCGCTTAGACGGATCATGACCGCAGGCTGCGTGTCGGTTGGTGCGACACGGGATACAGTACGACGGGGAAATTTCGGCAATACGATGGCCACCGATGGGCTTCTCCTTCAACGACTATTTTCCAAATGACCGCGTTGTGTGGACTTTGAAAAGAATGCATGACATCCGTTGGTACACTGAACGAACATTCGAGTTCCAGAGGCATACCGAAATCGACGCGACAGCGGCCACTCTCTAGCAATATCTTACGATAAACTTCGTGTTGTTCGGTGCGAATATCGGTACCTTGCAAATAAGTTACTTGTTCGCAGCAAATCAACGAGACGCAGATTTTCTTCAGAATCAAGCGTCCGTACTGTACGACGACCAGGGAATATTGTCCACCCACCACGATCGGTAACTCATTAATCTCCACGGTTGTTTGCCCGGCGCCTAGTGCTCGGCGGAAATTTCGGAAAAACCAGGTTGTAGCGAAATAACTGGCTGTACCGAAAAAGGGAAAACACAAAATTAGATACCAATCGGGTTTGCCTCGAAAAATCCCACTAATGGCAAAAGCAAGGAAAACAGCGACCAAAACGTTCCAAGCTAATGCAAAGGCGCTGCTCAACATCAAGGGCGCGACTTCGGGCCGCGTTCCCGACAAACGATAGGCTAGCTTAGTTCCGGGGCTGTCCGTAAACGTATGAAGAGACGGGATCATCGGCGGCAAGAAAGTGCGTCGTCGCTTGGACTCTCGGGAAAGATCGGCGGCCTGATTCACCATCGCTTGACGGCGTTCCTCGCTTACCACCACCCGCAGAATTCGGTAGAAAAACCCGACACCGCCTATGACAATGAACGAAAAAGACGAAACGACCAAGACCCAAAATCCAAACCCAACCCGGTAAAGCTGTGTGTCGGGCGAAATCAGTTGCCAAACAACCACAGTAGTAAACGAGAGAACTCCCAGAAGGCACAGGGCCGCAAAAAACATGGCTTCGCCGATACGGCCCACCATCCACGACCCAGTCATGCGATGGCCGCGTTTTTTCCTCCACAATCGAAATATCCGAGCCATCTTCACGTTCGTTTACTCGACTTGTGGGTACATTAATAGCGACGGGAATAGTTTCAAACGATGCCTACAAACCTAGCCTAAGGTTTGTGTTTTATCTGAAAACGGGCTATTGATCCGGCGGGCTGCCTGTTTGCGGGCTTAACCTGTTTTCCGACCATGTTATCCTAACTCGCCTAACAAGAGAATTGTCCTATGAACGCACTCATAAGCTTTCTTGATTCCACTGCCCGAAATACCAAGTTCCTTTGCAAAATACCTACGGCAAGTCTCTTTGTTCTCGCCATAGTTCTAGTGAGCCCGCTATCGGCCGCGGATTGGCCTCAGTTGCTTGGTCCTGAAAGAAATAGTCGCGTTTCTGCCTCCGAGACCCCGCTGGAAGGCTTGCCAGCCAAGTTGAACGTTACGTGGGAAGTCGCGTGCGGCGAAGGTTATGCTGGTCCGGCGGTCGCTGGCGATTCGGTTTATGCCTTCGATCGCGTTGCTGATAAAGAACGTGTTCGGCGAATAGCCAAAAAGGACGGGCAAGTCACCTGGTCGCAGCAATGGCCCGCAGAATATTCAGGAGGCGTGGACTCCGATCATGGCCCGCGATGCGTCCCTACAATTACAAAGGACCACGTCATCCTGTACGGTGCCGCCGGCCAGCTTGTTTGCCTGGCCCTGGCAAGTGGCGACATCGTGTGGTCTCGTCCGATTAAATCCGAGTACCAAGCCGATGACGGGTATTTCGGTGCGGGCAGTTCACCGCTCGTCGTCAATCAATCCGTAATCGTCAATGTGGGTGGCAAGAAAAAGGGTGGTATCGTTGCCGTCAACTTGACGGATGGCAAGACAATTTGGGAGTCCGTCGGCGGCGAGGCAAGTTACGCTTCGCCTATCGCAATCCAAGTTAACGCATCTGGCGATCAAAAGAACCAAAGCGCAACGAAACAGCTAGTGCTCGTTCCTGCACGTCTAACGACTTACGCCGTGGATCCGGCAAACGGCAAAGTTGCATTTGAGTTTCCATTCGGTGCAAGGGGACCAACCGTAAATGGAGCAACTCCAATTCAACTGGCCAATGGCCAAGTTTTCATGAATGCCAGTTACGGAGTCGGTGCATTCTTGGTCAACCCGAAATTGGATTCCGTCGATTTCATCTACAAAGGCTCCGAATCGCTATCTAGTCAATATTCGTCGCCCGTGGCCTTTGGCGAAATCGTTTTTGCAAGCGATGGTCGTGAAGATCAAGGAACGGGCCAACTGCGATGCATCAACGTCACCAAGGATAAGCTGCTTTGGGAGTCGGATCAAATTGGTGTAGCTCATTTGATTGGGTTTACCAATACGGTTCTGGCGGTTGGCATCGATGGTCGATTGTTACTCTTTGAAGCGTCTCCCGCAAAGCTCACTGTTCGGGCTTCGAATAAACTCAACGCAGGACTCTATCGCGCTCTGCCTGCCTTCAGTGACGGGACGTTGTATCTACGCAACTCGGCTCGAGGGAATGGTAAGCTCCTGGCGGTTCCGCTGGCTCCGTAAAAAATTGGGTAAGCCGATCCGTATTCCTTTCATCATGCCCGATCCCTTTCGTGATTCCCACGTTCTAGAAAATTCAGTAGCGGTGCTGATCTTGGTTGGCTTGCAGTCTTATTAAGAGAGGCTCGTCTTGCGATCGAGTTGCCGACGGTCTATTCGATTTGCGAAAGCCTCGCCAGACACGTTATATCTTTGAGCTCACCCACAATTTACAACTGGATGTCTAAATGACGGAGCGAAAAACAGCGCTTATCACAGGTGCTTCTTCAGGAATTGGCTTGGAGTTGGCCAAACTATTTGCGGCAGACAAGATCGACGTGATTCTCGTCGCACGAAGCGCCGACAAACTAGCTTCGCTGGCATCGGAAATCGAAGCGAATTATCAAGTTCGGACACACGTGTTGCCGGTAGACTTAGCCGAGGACAACGCCGCACGACAATTGGTTAACCGACTTACACAATCGAAACTACGTGTAGACTTCCTGGTCAATAACGCGGGATTTGGCGCGGTAGGAAATGTGGCTGATCTAACTTTTGAGCGGCAGGCGTCCATGATCCAAGTCAATGTGAAAGCCTTGACCGAACTGACGCGTCTCGTGATTCCCGATATGATTCAGTGTAACGCGGGTGGGATACTCAACCTAGCTTCGACGGCGGCATTCCAGCCTGGGCCGGGCATGGCCGTGTACTATGCAACCAAAGCGTATGTTCTATCTTTCTCCGAAGCACTTCACGAAGAGCTACGCGGTACTGGAGTTCGAGTCAGTTGCTTAGCACCTGGGCCCACGGCGACCGGATTCGGCGACGATTCGGGCATGACGGGTTCCTTCATATTCCGCATGGGAGCAATGAACGCAAAAACAGTTGCTCAGGCTGGCTATCGCGGTCTGTTTCGCAATCAGGCGATTGTCATACCCGGCTTCAAGAACAAACTGGGCGCCGCATCTGTCCGGTTCTTCCCACGATTCGCAGTCCGCCGCATCGTGCAATTCGTGAATCGTACAAGCAAGCATGGCCCATGATCTTATCGTCGCAACAATTTAACGAGTCCGCCTGAAATGAGTGTCGAGACGTTTGCCAGTATCTGAGGCAACGCTAGGCCTCCTGGCGACGCGAGGTACTTGGCTGACCATTCCGGGTCAAATTTTTCTTTGTAGTTGCGCAGGCCTTGAAAGTTATAAAAGTGTTCGCCATGTCGGAAAATCAAACTGGAAACGCGATTCCACAAGGGACCGAGCCGATGCGAATCGACGCCCGAAAGCGGTGCCATTCCCAGATTGAAGTACTCGTAACCTTGTTCCCGCCCCAACAACATCAGTTGAACGAACAAAAACTCCATGACACCATACGGTGCGTCCGGCAAATAGCGCATCAGGTCGATCGATAATTCACTTTTGTTGGCGCTTCGCAGGACATAGGCAAATGCCATCGGTTTCTCACCCAAGGTGACAACCGCCATGTCGTAGCGGGCAAGAAAGTTTTCCTCGAAAAAGCCGAGGGAAAAACCCTTTTCACCCGTCTTCTTGTCCGCAAGCCACGCTTCGGATATCGCTTTAAATTGCGGCATCAACGATTGAACTTCCGTCTGGTTGACAACCTTGAAGTGCAGGTCTTTTTCCGCAGACTTCTTGCAAGTTCGCCGTAAATCTTTGCGAGAACCACCATCGAGTGAGAAATTCTTGAGTGGCACGCGGGCTTCCTCGCCCAATTTGATCATCGAAAGTCCCATCTCGATGTACCTGCCAAGGGTTGTCGAATCGACTTGATAAAAAACGGTAAGCATTCCATTGGCATCACACAATTCACGGAATCGCCACGCGGCATCGTCTGCAGACTCTTCGGGGCCAACGGGATCTCCCATGGCAACCCAACTCCTGCCTTCGCATCCGAACATGACGAACGCTTTGCGATCCTGACTAAAAACAAACAGTTTATCGCCCAACAAGGCGAGATTAGAAATCGTCGTCTCCGAATTCTTAACGATGGCTGCTACTTCAGCAATCTCTTGATCCGTAGGGGCCGCCGGAGGCCGCGAGTGCGGCCGCAACAGGTAGACCAAACTCACCAACGCCAAAGGAACCGAAGCGCCAACTAAAGCTCGAATCGAACGCGGCGAGTCCTCGTTATATGCGAATCGCCACCAAAGCTCGTGTCGGTACTTAACATGCTTGTGCGCAAAGACTACCAACCAAACAGTCAGCCCGAACACAAGAACAATTGCAACGATCCACTTGAGATCAAAAGAAGGCTCAAGCAGTTTACCACGCCGGTAAAACTGTTTTCGGCAAAGGATCAGGACGAATATAAGGACCAACAAAACAACTGCTTCTTCGTAATCAAAACCTTTAGCTAAAGACGCTGCGATCCCCGCGACGAGAAGTAGCACGGTGACGGTCCAAGCGGCATCGATACGCCGCTGCAAACTCCTTGCCAGGATCAACAACATCGCACCGACAAAACTGCCAAAGAAATGCGAAATCTCGATCAGTGGTAACGGTACGAAAGGCCGAACAATACTGAGTCGCCCCTCCGCACTTGGCAATGCACCCGATATCAAAAGGATAACGCCCGCTACAAAGACAGCGCCCGTAATGATGCGAGGACCGATTGCACCCGCCCATTTCGCTCCAACGGCCATCCAGCCCAATATTTTCTTGTGATGTTGCTTCGCAGAAACATAGGCTACGTAGAGGACCGCAATGCCCAGGGGCAATAGATAGTAAATTACTCGAAACATCACGAGCGAAGCTACCAGGTGATGAGAAGGATTCGGAAGCATTGTGATGAGAACGAGCTCCATCACCCCCAAACCACCCGGCACATGACTTACTAAGGCAATTAGAATCGATAGCAAGAAAATCGATACGAAAGTAAAAAATCCAATGGACGTATCCGCTGGTAACAAACAATACAATGTGGCCGCTGCCAGCAAAAAATCAATCGAAGCGATGACTGCCTGAGCCAAACTGGATTGAAGAGCAGGGGGTTGGAAATTGATCCCAAAAATATGAATGGGTGTCGATCGCAATGCACAAAAAGCAAAGTAACCGAGAGCTGCCAATAGAGATACGATTCCTATCGGAAAGCTATTGGATAATGGCAGATTGAACCGACTTGGGATCTCAAAAGGGAAAACAACAAACAACACTCCCGACAGGCAGAACAAGCCAATCCAGAAAGCGAGCCCTATAAAGAAAACGAGACGAATGATCTCTTGAGGATTAAATCCCCAACTCGAATATAGTCGGGCTCGTATCGGTGTCCCGCCCAGGGCCGTTCCGAGCGAATTGCTGAAAGCATATGACAACAACGACGCTGTCGCGATTTGTCGTAACGTCAATCGTTTCTGAACCAGGCGCACCGCCACCAAGTCGTAACCGATTAACACGATGTAATTGGCAACTGTGAACGCCAAGGCGCTTAACAAAGCCGTCGTCGGCAAAGAGCGGAAACTTCGAGCTATATCGGCGACTCGCAGGGTCTTGATCTCATGATAAAGCAACCCAAACGCAGCGAAAAAAACGATAACCATCAACGCTGGCCCAGCATACTTGAAGAAGGTCGCTACAGCCGGGTTCGTGTTGGTATCGCTAGCAGTTTCTTCCAGCGGTTCAAGAGGCTTGTTCAATTTCGACTCGGGATCAGTGTTCATTTTTCTCGATTGGATTGCAACTTGTAGAATAGCAACTTCATCAACTCCGCAGAACCGAGGTATCCGAACACTATCAACCCGATTGCGAACCAGTAATGTGCGGGTAGCGTTGTAAATCCAAGTAGCGGCGCGAAAGGCATCCAAGGCAAAGAAACGGTCGCAATCAATGATCCCACTGTCGCCAACATGAGCCAACGACCCGGTCTGCTCTTCCAAACCGATTGACGCGTCCGCACGACAAATACAACGAGGCTCGCCGAAATGACCGACTCAACGAACCAGGCCGTCCGAAATTCCGATTCACCCGCTTTCAGTATCCAAAGCAACAAGCCAAACGTACAGTAGTCAAATACGGAACTTAGTAATCCAAACATTAACATGAAACGCCGGATGAATCCGATATCCCATCTCTGCGGTCGATTGATCGAATCTGGGTCAACATCATCCGAGCCGATCGCCATCTCCGGAAGGTCGGTCAGAACATTAGTGAGCAAAATTTGCTTAGGCAACAAGGGCAGAAAATTCAAAAATAAAGATGCGCCTGCCATGCTAAACATATTTCCAAAGTTCGCACTGGTTGCCATGAAGATATATTTCATGGTGTTCGCGAAGGTCACGCGTCCTTCATGGATGCCTTGCGTCAACACGTTGAGGTCCTGTTTAAGCAAGACAATATCGGCGGCTTCTTTCGCAACATCGACAGCTTGATCAACCGAGATTCCAACATCGGCCGCGCGCAGAGCCGTCGCGTCATTGATCCCGTCTCCGATGTATCCAACGACGTTTCCAGCCTTTTTGTAAGCCAAAATAATGCGTTCTTTTTGGTTTGGTTCTACCTCCGCAAAGACATCTGTCGCATTCACTTGGTGCAGCAAAGCTTCGTCGCTCATTTCACGCAATTGGCTCCCAGTCAGCAGACGATCCGCACTCAAGCCAACTTGATGAGCGACGTGACTGGCAACAAGCCGATTGTCGCCCGTGATCATTTTCAGTGCGACGCCCAAACCTGTGAGCTGCCGTATGGTCTCGCCGACGGACGACTTAGGAGGATCTTGCAGAACAACAAATCCGAGAAAAGTCATCGCCGACTCATCGCCCACCGCCATGCGTTCTTGGCCGGGTAATGAGCGACAAGCGACCCCCAACGTTCGCAATCCCTCTCGACCCAGCGAATCATAAACTGCACGAATCGCAGTTGCTCGGGATGCGATAGGCTGCAATTGGTTATCGATCTCGACCTGCGAACAAATAGTTAACATGTTATCAAACGCACCCTTGGTAATGATCAACCGCTGAGAGCCGTCATCGGCCAACACGCTTAATCGTTTCCGGACGAAATCATAAGGTGACTCATCGAGTTTTTTATAACGATGAATGTCAAAAAGTTCACTTGTCGGACTCGGAGTGGATGCTTGAGTAGTTGCATAGAGCCGAATAGCGTCATCGATTGGATTGGGAAATCCGGTTTCCAGCATCGAGTTTGCCGCAGCGTACCGAAACACTTTTTCACTGGCACGCCCTTGTGCGTCAACGAACTGATCAACGCGAACAACACCTTCGGTTAGTGTTCCCGTTTTGTCAGAACACAAAACATTCATCGATCCAAAATTTTCAATCGACGAAAGTCGGCGAACAATGACGTCTTTGGCTGCCATCTTTCGAGCCCCATGGGCAAGGTTCACGCTGATGATTGCCGGCAATAACTGGGGCGTCAGGCCAACGGCTAACGCGAGCGAGAACAGAAATGCATCGATCGCTGGCTTGTGAAAATAAATGTTGATCGCAAAGATGACGATCACAAGAACTAAGGTGATCTCCGTCAACAGATATCCAAACTCGCGAATTCCCTTTTCAAAATCTGTCTCCGGTTGCCTCAGTTCCAGCCGCTGAGAAATCTGCCCAAAAACGGTATCCATTCCGGCAGATACGATGAGCGCGCGGCCCGATCCACTGATTACATGGGTACCTTGAAAGACAGCGTTGGAACGTTTGGCCAATGGGGTTTCGGCTGGGAGAATTCCCGGTTCCTTGTCAACCGGAAAAGTTTCGCCTGTCAGCGACGACTCGACGACGTGTAGATCCTTGGATTCAACGAGGCGACCGTCGCCGGGAATTGTAGTTCCTGCCGACAGCAGGACGATGTCTCCCGAGACAACTTGTTCTGACGGTATAGCATCTTCGCGGCCGTCTCGCACCGCCGTGACTTCGGTGCGAATCAAGGACAGCATTTTTCGCACCGCACCAGCCGCTTGGTATTCCTGCCAGAATCCAAGCATGGCGCTTACAAAAACGATCGATAGAATAATGATCGCGTCAATTGGGTCCGATAGAAAGAGCGACAACACCGCCGCAATGATAAGGATAATCGTGATCGGACTTTTCAATTGACCTAGGAACAACCAAACCGACGACAATTCATGTCGATGGACCGACTTGGACTTAGCTCGCTGAATCGCCAGCTTTTCGGAAGCTCGCTGATTCGACAAACCCTTTATACCGCTGTTTAAGCGAACAAACAAATCGGACAATTCACCGGACCAGAAGGCTGGCCCTTCTGAATCTGGTGTTGCCGCAACGGGTGAATGAAGTTGCATGGATCAAACCAATCGACGTCTAGTGGAATTACACACTAAGTAATGCCGCTCATCATACCGCAATTAGTCCAAACCAAAATCGCCCAAAATAGGCTTTATCAAGTTGCCGCTGGGGCTCTATTGGCATCCACGCTTGCCGGTCCGGATCCGTTAGCCATAAGAAACACCATGGTTCCCATCATGGAAAGATTCTTCATGAATTGAATCACCTGCGGTTGCTGCTCAGCGCCTTGAAAATTCCAAAAGTCATGAAAGAAATATGTCGCCAAGATCAAGAACACCAGCAACAAAGCGGCGCCGATTCGAGCTTTGTAGCCGACGATGATCGATACACTGCCAAGAATGAGAAATACGATCGCGCCAACCAACATGATTTTAGGGGTCGGTACGCCTTCCGAAGCCATGTATCCGGCAACGCTGTTGAATTGAGGAATCTTGTTGCCCGCCGCACTCATCAAAAAGATGGTAGCGATCATCAAGCGGCCAAGAACGGTGAGGATCGAAGTAGTCAAGTGATTCACGAGTAGAATCTTTCGTAAGAAATGATCGTCGGGGGAGTATGAAAACGAAACGTTAGGCAAGGTCAAACATCAAAATCTCGGCATCGGCCGTCGCTCGGATGTCAACGAACGTTTCATCGCTCACGGCGGCACCGTCGCCACTGTAGAGATTCTCTTCGCCAACGGTAATATTGCCGCTCAAAACTTGAAGCCACACGTGCCGACCGTCGGCAATGATCAAGTTGACGCTTTGGCTCGCTTGGAGTGTTGACAAGTAAATACGAACATCCGCGTTGACGTGCAAGGAACCGTCGGCACCATCCGGCGAAGCGACCAATCGGAGTCGATTGAGGCGCTCGGATTCAGCAAATCGCTTTTGCTCGTAACTTGGCGCGAGGCCTTTCTTTTCTGGGAAGATCCAGATCTGATACAGATGCGTGGGTTCGGTTGGCGAAGGATTGAACTCGCTGTGCGTGATGCCCGTTCCCGCCGACATGCGTTGAAACTCGCCAGGTCGAAGCACTTCGCCATTGCCCATCGAGTCTCGATGTTCCAGCGCACCCGACAACACATACGTGACGATCTCCATGTTATCGTGAGGGTGCTCCCCAAATCCTTGTCCGGGTGCAATCCAGTCTTCGTTCATCACCCGCAAACCACGAAAATGAACGTGTGCGGGATCGCGAAAGCTGCTGAATGAAAAGGTATGAAAAGTCTTGAGCCAGCCATGATCGGCATGCCCTCGATCGTGTGCTTTGCGAATTCGGATCACGGTTTGTTCCCCTGCTAGTTGCTTGATGAATAGTTGATACGTCAAGTATAAGATTGCCTGGTGGCAAGGCTCCGTCTGTACTTTGCCTGGTGGCAAGGCTCCGGCCTTGCCACCCACTGAATTGCAGGCTCCGCCTGCTCCTATCAGACCGATCAACATGACCGAATGATGCGATGCATCCCAGTCAGTGTGCTACCAAGAGGAGTCTAGCGAGACGTGTTTGACATGCCCTTGAAATCTCTGCCGCTGAAGCCGATCGTTTCGAAACGCTACTGACTGATCCAGCAGCCTGATCTTAGGTTCCTATTGCTTCTGATCCGCTGTCGACAAGAAAACAAGGGATCGACGAACGTCTTCGATCGTTCCAACCGCTACAAAAATCTGATACCGATACGTTTTTGCTTCGATACCTTGCGGATTGCTCACGCGAAAAACACAATTCCACTTGGTTACACGGTCGCTTGGGAATCGAAACCGGCCATAACCCACATGCTCGAATTCCTTGGAAGGCTGATCGGGCGAGTAGACGCCCATCGCGTATTTGCCGTCGCGGGTTGCAAGTACGACAGGCAGCGATTGTTCGCCCGGTCCGTCGCTCAGTTCGGTATACGATTGCGATTTGGGATCAAACGCCAAGAAACGTTCAAACTCCGCCGGCATATACCCCGTCAACGCTTCGAACACGGCATGATTGTGTCGCTCCGTCGAAGGCACTTCGAACGCAACTTGGTAAGAAATCACTTGGTCCAAGTTTTCGTAGCCGATATGAACATGTTTCGAGACGATAATCTCCGACAAAGTTTTTTTGTTAAGTGCAGGTCGCCCCGAAGAATCTTCGTTTGGAGCAAGCCAAAACGCCATCTGCGTCCTGGTCTTCAATTCCGCCATTCCCACATCGAGCGACAGTAGCCGACTTGTTGACGTTGATCCGGTACCATCCGCGCGCGAGCCCGCTTCAGTTGGGTTGTAACGCTCGGCCCAATACTCCCCCGTCTCTTTGCAATCAAAACTTGCCGCAGACTGCAGTTGCCGACCGAGGTCAA
>JANMNK010000458.1:0-8408 GCA_031373875.1 Pirellulaceae bacterium
AAGACGATCTTCGTTCCTGATGCTGTTGAGAATGTATCAGGAACTGCCAAAGGCGCCGAATTGGTGTTCACTGTCACCACGGCTTCGTTCGATGCCAAGCCTAGACTATCGCGGACGCGATAGGTAAACGTGTCTTGACCGCGGAAGCCGGAATTAGGTCGATACTCGATGAAACCCGTCTGAAGTACTTGAATGGTACCGTTGATAGGCAATTGTCCGATCGATATGGTTCGCTCGTCGATTGGGGTGTTCGAATCAACATCGGTGTCATTGGACAGCACTGCCAAAACTGCGAGTCGTTCTGGGATGACTGCATAGGTATCATTGTTTGCAACTGGAGCATCGTTGCGTCCGGACACGAGAATGTTAACTGTCACTAGGCTGCTGTTAACACCGCTGGCATCTTGGACTTTGTAATTAAAGAAGTCGTTGATCGTTTCCCCATCGCCGAGGCGCTGAACCGCAACCGCTGCGGTAGGTGTGTAAGTGAACGATCCATCGGCTCGCAGAACGACTGTAGCTCCCAAATTACTCTGCGTGCTACCTTCGACTGTCTTGAGCAGATCGTTCGGCATGTCTGCGTCGAGGTCGTTTGCCAAGACACCTCTTGCCGGAATCGTCAAAACGGAATCTTCGTTTGTCGAATACGAGTCATTAACGCCAACAGGAGCGTCGTTGACTTGGTTGATCGTCAGCTTGAGGATACGAGTAGCCGATTTGTTAACGTTCGGACTGTTGCTTGGTCCATTGTCTTTAGCGACGATTGACAACGTTGCAATGCCGAATGCGTTTTGAGCTGGAGTAAAGCTCAATCTGCCTTGGGCATTGATTGTTGGCTGGACCGAGAACAATTGAGGCTTGTCGACAGTGATTTCGAAAACGATTTGCTGCGAAGCTTCGTCGTTCGCAGTTGCTGGCGTGTTGGCCAAACCACCTGCAGGGAATATTCCCGTCGCCCAATTGAGAACCGTCGGGCCCGCGTCTTCGTCGATCGCGATGTCGCCACCCGGAGTGAACACAGGTGCATCATTGACGGAGGTTACGTTGATTGTGAACGTAGCCGGTGCAGACCGGTTGATATTGGGAGCGACGCCACTACCCGAATCGACAGCTACAACCGTAATTACAGCGGAACCGTTTGCGTCGGGAGCGGATCTGAACGAAAGTTTGCCATCGCTAGCTACTGTCGGTTGAACAGCGAACAATCCGGGACGATTTGTCGTGACGGCAAAGCTTACTGTTTGCTTGTTCGGACCTGTATTTTCATCCAAAGCCCCTGCTGGACCGGCGGCTACGTTGGTTGCCCAAGGAACCGTCACAACACCCGCATCTTCCAAAACCGTTTGATCGGAACCGGCTGAGAACTGCGGAGGATCGTTGATGCCCAGGATCGTAATGGTGATCGTACCTGTCGCACTGCGAGGTGCAGCGACATTGTTATCGCGACCATCGTCGGTAACGACATAACGGAAGTGATCGGTGCCGACGACGTTGATCGGCGGCGTGTACTTGAAGGAAACGACTCGGCCACCACTGAAGACGGGCTCGACGATGCCGCCCAGATCCGTGGAACGTTCGACTTGGGTCATGAACAGATTTTGACCCGCTTCGTCCGCTGGACCGGGAAGATCGCCGACCAAAACGCTGGCGGCCTGGATCGTCACCGTGCCATCTTCGTTTGCATTGGCGCTAAAGGCGTTTGGAATTGGTGGGTCATTGATCGGGTTGATCAAGACGGTAAAGGTCTGCTCTGGGGAGCGATTATTGTTGGGCAACGGCGAATTGGCTCCGTCGTCGACCAAGTAAATCTTAACCCGCAAATCCTTGCCAACGGTATTGCGATTGACGTCGACCGCAGTTTTGTATGTCAAACGTCCGTCCGGGCTCATCGTAGGTTGCTGACTGAAGGCAGTCGGATCCATTGCACGCACGACGAAGTGCACTTCTTGGTTGCTTTCGTCGGTAGCGCTCAATGGGCCACGTTGGATCCTGGTCGCAACACCCGTTCGCGAAACTACGCCTTCGTCCTCGTTGGACGTTACCGTCGCGGGGATAGTGAATTCTGGTGGATCATTGATTGCAGTAATTGTAACCGTAATCGTTTGGTCCGCAGCAACGTTGGTGTTCGGCGTTGGGCCGGTCACGCCACTATCCGTCATGTGTATGACGAAAGTTGCTCTGCCGCTCTTGTTTGGCGAAGTCTTAAATACCAAGGTACCGTCGGCTCGCACTGTTGGTTGGATCGAGAACAGTTCAGGTGAAGTGTTCGACACTGTGAAGGTCGGAACCTGGACGGTTTCATCGGTCGCCGTAGCTGGACCCATGGCAATATTCGTGATGTAGCCAGGGAACTCGGAAACTGGAATGCCGAGGTAGGTCTCGCGATCTTCGTCAACAACCAACGTGTTGGATTGAACACCAAACGATGGAGCATCATTGATTGCCGCCGCATTGATTGTGAAGGTTCTTGTTGCGGAACGGTTCACGTTTGGTGCGGACCCTAAACCATCGTCTCTCAAGAAAACTGTCACCGCTAGATTTGCGTTGACAATATTGACGTCTGGGCGAGTTTGGAATTGCAAAGTGCCGTCCGCAGCAATGGTCGGCTGTATCAAGAATCGAGTCGGATCGACGGCAGCGACGTTCACCGTGAACTGTTGACCTGACTCGTCGGGAGCCGTGATCGGGCCTGGGCGAAGTCCGGTCGCAAAATTATTGATGCGAACCAGTCCTTGGTCCTCAATTACATTAACAACCGATGGGATCGTGAATTCCGGTGCATCGTTAACAGCACGAAGATTGATTGTAAACGTTCTGTTATCCGAATCGTTGTCATTTGGCGGCGGTGTTGATCGTTCAGAGTCGACTAATTTGACCACGATCACCGCAGAACCATTCTGGTCCTTTGCGGTCGTAAACGTGAGGTTACCGGCTGGATCGATGGCAGGCAGCACGCTAAACAAACTTGCATTGTTGTTCGAGACGACCTGGAATTGGACAGTCTGATCGCGCTCTTCATCTAATGCCGTTGCAGGACCTTTGACGATGTTTGTGAAGAATGCTGGGAAGCTCGTCGGCACGTTACCGGTTTCCGCTTCGTTGTCTTCGAGCACATTGACTTGCGTACGAGTCATCGTAAAGCTCGGGGCGTCATTGATATCGTCGGCAACGATCGTAAAGGTCTTCGTCGGAGAAACGTTTACGTTCGCTCCGCCCGTAGGACCGTTATCCCGCAAGAATACGAATACTCGTAAGTCTTTGAACAGGCTATTGACGTCCTTGGCCAATTCAAATGTCAACGTCCCATTTGCAGCAATTTTGGGTTGCGTCTTGAATGCTGTTGGATCGGCGGCGGTCGCAAAGAATGTAACCGTTTGACCGGATTCATCATTAGCTGTTGCTGGACCGGGGCGTATTCCTGTCACGAACGACGTAACCACTTGCGGACCAGCATCTTCAACAGCAGCGACAGTCGCAGGCGTAGGCAGCGTAAATTCAGGAGCATCGTTCACCGGTGGAACAGTGATCGTAAACGTCCTCGGATCTGCTTCGTTATCGTTTGGCAACGGTGTCGAAGGACCATCGTCGACAGCGATAACTTCGACTCGCAAATTCGCTGGGTTTGGACGATTGAGATTGTTTACATCTGGAGCCAGTTGGTATCGCAAGGTCCCGTTCGGGAATATCACGGGTTGAAATGCGAACAAGGATGGGTCCAAGGCGCGGACCCGGAATGTAACTCTTTGGTTATCAACGTCAACTTCATCGGAGGCCAACACAGGACCAGGCAGAATGTTCTGCGCGAAATTCGCAACAGTAACTAAGCCAGCGTCTTCGGTTGTCGATGTTCTTGCAGGCATCGTGTAAATCGGAGCGTCGTTGATAAAGCTCAGGTTAATTGTCAGGATACTCTTATCCTCAAGTGGATTAGCATCACCACCCGCAACGCCACTATCACGAATCGTCAACTCGACCAGTACCGGACCGTCAATTCGATTGTTGTAGTGCAACGGTGGAGTGTAAACCAATTGGTCATTGACGACAGTGACATCTTCGCCATTGCCACGAGGACTAATAAGTCGAGCGTTGATCAATGTTAGGATTTGACCATTTTCATTGATTGGTCCCTTGATATCGTTCGCCCAGAAAGCGGAACCGGGAGCAGTCAATACGACGTCTTCAAGAATGGTGACCGTGTCATCGATAGCCGTTGGGCGATCATTGACCGGTGTCACGTTGATGGTGACCGTAGCGGGTTGGTTACTTCGCATTCTTCCGTCAAACGAATAGTACACGAAAGTGTCGGTACCAAAGAAATCGAGATCAGGCGTGTAAGTAAAGCTGCCATCAGACTGAACAGTCAGCGATCCGAACTGTGGATCGGAAACTATTTGGACGCCGCTGGTTGCTGGGTCCATATCTAATACCGAGATGGCATTTCCGTCGACATCGACATCGTTTCGCAGGACGCCGGAAGCAGCGTCTCTGATCAGAACGCTATCTTCGGGCACTGAGTAGCTATCGTTACGCTGCGTTGGCGGTGAACCACCGAGCACTTCGATCAAATGATCTTCGACTTCACCACCCAAACCAATGCCGGATGTGAGAAGTGCACCGGAGGTGCTTAGACGGAAGCGGCTGTTCAAGAATCCGACGCTTGCACCGACTGGCGTTTGGATAAAGAAGAGGTTTTCACCGGCTAAGACAGGTTGGCTCGCCAACATGTTTTCGCCAGCGTCTGTGAAATCTCTGTCCGCATTCCAGTCAAACCACGCATCGAGCATGCCCGGATTGGAAACCGTAACGTACACGGGAACGGGGATTACATTTTGGTTGAAAATACCATCGAACCGAACACCGTCTTCGTCGTCGTTTTCAAACACAATCGTCGTGCCGGAAACGGAAACAATAGGCATCAGCAAAGTTCGATCGTTGACGGCTTGGTTAATCGCCGCTGCCAAAGCTGCCGCGATATCCGATGGCGCTGCAGTCGCTAGGTTTACGTCAAAGCCAACGTTACCTGCTGCGACTGGTGTCATCAAAGTTGGATCGTTAAGTTCAAATCGAACCGAACCGCCCGCACCGTCGGAAACAGTAACAAACTGACCGTCCGCGTAGAGAGCCATGTTTGGTCGAATTGCAAGTTCAACTCGTCCGCCCGTAACGCGGGTTACGGAAGCAGCATTTGTTAGATCGAAAACGTGTTGAGCGGTACCTGCCAAGGAAACTGTGCTGCCAATCGGAACGGGCAACACATCAGCAACTTTCCCTGCCAACAATGATGACAACACAGCGTTCGAAAAGCGATTAGCGACTTGTGCACTCGTCGTTGCAGTCGCAATGTTCACGGCGAAAGCGCCAGGAATCGTAGTCGCGCCTCCGGAAGTAAACTCGATGACCACCGTCTTTAGGCCCGCGTCGGTTATCTCAACGTATTGTCCGACCAATGCTGGACTTGGAGCAGGCATTCGCAACTGGGCTGGTCCATTGTTGAGAATGCGAAGCGGTAGGCTTGCCAAGGTCACAACGGCATCCATGTCGTCGCCTTGTGCAGCGGCATCCGGTTGCCCATCAGCATCGCCATCGACAAAGTTGCCGAGAACAAGCCTTGGCTCGTCTTCTGGCAGGATGACGTGGCGAGCACCGTTGTCGACTTGCAGCGTTTGGCTGCCCAATCCTGCCGCATCCCCATAATCAAGCTGGGCTTCTGGCATGACGATTGTGAACTGTGTTAGCGAGTTGTCACGGTTAGGCTGCAGCCAATTTCCCGCGATATCGGCGATTGCATTAATCACAATCGACGATGCGCCTGTAACCGAGGAAACGCCTTGCAGTAGTATCGATCCATCACCGACGGCAACGGCATGAACTCCCAAACCAATCGTATTGAGCGATTTGGTGATCTGGCCTGCCATCATAATATTTGTGAACCCAACGCCTGGAACATAATCGATCCGGACTGGACCACCAGGAGAACCGGTAACCGTTAATGGAGAATCCAAGAGGTCAAGGATTGTTCCAAGCGGTTCATTGAGTTCGATCAACGCTCCGACAGCAGTTGGCAATAGAGCTAGACCGCCGTTGCGAATCGCATTGACGATCTTGCCAGCAATGATTGCATCCGTATCGGTGTTCGTGATCGGAATAGGCTTATTGCCAGCGGTAAAGGTCAGATCCTTGGTAAATTCAAACGTCGCAAAACGGTTACCGTTTCGAATCGAGAATTTTTGACCATCAGTAAAACCAGTTCCGCCTGCTGCGGGTACTGTCAATTGAAGCGATTCGCTAAGACCGGGTTGTCCCGCGACGGTCAACGTCGAAGAACTTACGTCGATCAAGTCACCGACTTCACCGCCGACATGTACGCGGCCGTCGCCGACATGTTGAACTGCGGCAAAACCTGGTGTCACAACACCGGCAAGCGCCGACGCGACTTTGACTGCTAACTCTTGGTGCGTTTCGGTTCGACTGAACGTGATTGGGATGTTTCCAACGCCAATGGTTGGGTCACCGGTGCGATTGAATTCGAACCGAACAGCAGCACCGCCCGCTGGGGTATAGCTAAATGAATCGCCGTCCGTAACTCCATTTGCTACCCCTTGGACGGTCAGCAACGTCGATGACACGTCGATGGAATGATTAGCGAGACTTCCAAGATGGATTCGATCCGCACCGATAGCTTTAGGAGCCAGATTCAGATCGGAATTGGCTGCGTTTGTCAATGTGGTGAGAATCGCATCGCGAACTTGAGTTGCAGAACCGATCGGTGGAATCGTCAGTTGTCGAGTTCCCCCCGTCACATTTCCGTCGGTATCAAATTCGAACGTAGCGACCAGAGAACCTCGCGTGATTGTGAATTGTTGACCATCCAAGATTCCCGTGGGGCCTGATCCGTTTTCCGGAACAACCAAAGTCAATGTTTGGGGGACTTGGACAGAATAACCACCTTCGAATTCCAGATTGATCGTTGCACCGCTTGGTAGCAACAACGCAATTTGGTCGCCGTCTGCCACGGTATTGCCGACCGGTGCATCCACGCGGATGCTTGGTGCATTCACAAGCGTAATTTCATAAACACTGTCCCGTCGCCATAGCCCGGACAAAGGCGTCAAACGAACTGTTGTGCTGCTGACGCTGTATCCGAAAACGTAATCCACGTCCGGAATCAACAATCGACCATTTTCGGTCAAGACGATTGAGTCCGCAGTGATCGTTTCTGGATCTGGACCGGAACCTTGTTCGTCTTGGATGAGAATGGAGAAGTAGTTCAAGTTGCGATCGAGAAGCCGAACGTTTGTAAATGTCCGATCGCTATCGACTTGTGCTGAGTCGTTATCCAGCGGATTGAGCAGGATGGCTTTTGGGCCAAACAAGAAGTCCGTACGGTCGACGGCACCGCGATCAATAAACACGTTTTGGCCTTGTCCAGCCGGTGTGTTCACGGCAGGATCATCGGCACGCAGCAAACCAAAGACGTCTCGTGTTGGAGCAATCATTGGGCTTGGTGGTAATCCAATGGCGGATCGAACCGAGGCAATTCCAAACCGTTCGCCCAACGATGCCAGCGAGCTATCAATGGCCTTGGAAAGTGGTTCGAGATAAAAACGTCCGTTCGTCGGATCGATAAACAGTGGATCCGAAAGGTTGACAAGATCAATCGGGAACGATCCAAGCCCGCTTCCAAGAACATTCGTAGGGTTGGATTGGAATAGGTTTCCACCTTGCACGGTACTTGTGCTGGTTGGGTCAATCGAAATACCGATCAAATTGTTCGCGACAATGTTATTCAATAAAGTCGGGCTGGCGGATTCATCCACGATAATACCGGTACTCACGTTCGAGATTCCGTAGATCGTGTTGTTAATCACGCGTGCAATTGAGCTTGGCGAAGGCGAATTAACCGTGTTGCCGTCACCACTGATTCGGATACCTGCGACTTGGTTGTTTGTGACAAGATTGTTGACCAACACCGTACCAGGCGCGTAACCGAGCGGGTTGAGCGTGACGAGATTTCGAGGCGAACCTGGATAAGGTCTATCACCAACGTTGACAGCCAATTCAGCTCGTTGACGAGGACCGGCGTCGACGAGAATACCAACACCGCTACTCTTCTGAACTGAGTTCGAGGCTATAATAATCTCGCCTTGATCACGGTACACGTTCGTGTCACCCAGATCTTCACCAAACTCGCTATCGACACCTGATTGGAATGCAATCAATTCAGATGTCGTCGTAAACGCCATGCTACCCGTTGCAGTTACCGCGGCATCGCCGAACAAATTCACGATCGGAGATTGATTTGGAAGGATGTCGGACCCAGCTAAAACGGACATTTGACCCATGGTGGATGCCGAGATCTTGAAGCGTCCTAAAGTGTACGCGTTGTTAACGGCGTCACGAATCGAAGT
>JANMNK010000475.1:0-5981 GCA_031373875.1 Pirellulaceae bacterium
GGGCTCATCCCGATGATGCCGAATTCCATGCCGGCGGGCTGTTGTTTGCTCACGCCCAGCAAGGTTCTCAAATTCGAATTGTCAGCGTTACCGATGGTCGCAGCGGACATCAATCGATAGATGAAGAGAGCTTGGTAGTAATTCGACGACAAGAAGCCGCGCACGCCGGCCAAGTTATTCAAGCAGAGTATCACACTTGGGATTTTCCCGATGGTTATTTGATGCCAGACCTCCACGTCCGCCAACGCATCATTCGCGAAATGCGGACGTTCAAGCCGGACTTGGTTCTAACCCACAGAACTTGTGACTATCACCCCGATCACCGAGCCGTGGGGTTAGCCGTTCAAGACGCATCGTATTTGGTAACCGTTCCCAAAATAGTTCCGGATGTACCTGCACTGCGAAGCGATCCCGTTGTTGCTTACATGCCGGACTTGTTTACTAGGCCAAACCCGTTTCGTCCCGATGCTGTGTTAGACGCCACCGAGTCCATTGAAACAATTGTCAGCATGCTCGCGTGCCATGAGTCGCAGGTTTTTGACTGGTTGCCATACAATCAACAGGTTCTAGGAAAAGTGCCAAGCGACACCGAGAAACGAATCGAATGGCTTCGAACTTGGTTTTTGCAAATGGTATCAAAACGCGGTTTGTCATTTTGGAAAAGCGAATGGGGCAGCACGCCGCAGTTGGTGGAAGCTTACGAGATCAGCGAGTACGCAGGGCGAGCAACACAGGAACAACTCCAGCGGCTTTTTCCTGGCTGTAGATTTACTTCCTAAGCCGATGGCTTTCGAAATTGTGATCGGTAGACCGGCAAACCGTTCCGGCGCGTTCGTCGTTCAAAGTGTGTGCGATAGTCGAGATCGTGCTTCGATTCTGTTTCGGAAACGTGCATCGGACCTTCGAGAGTCGAGTGTTTAGCAATCAAATCCAGCGTGGATTCAAAGTAGTCCAAGACATCTGTCCAGAAATGAAAGATCGAACCTGGTTTTAGTATTCGTTCGATATTCGCGATCATTCTCTCATTCAAAACGCGGCGTTTCTTATGACGTTTCTTCCACCAGGGATCAGGAAAATAGCAATGCACTGCTTCCAAGCGATCGCTGGCGATGTCTTCGCATACGACCTGCATCGCATCAGCACAAAAGAAACGCCCGTTGGTCAAACCTAGACGCTCCAGTTGAGCTTGAGCACCATAAGCGTACTTTGTCGCGATCTCAATTCCGACAAAGTACGCATTGGCATGCTCTTTAGCCGCTTGGATTAAGAACAGACCTTTACCCGATCCAATTTCAAGTTCTACATGTGGATTCGCGTCGAGGATCGGATCCAAGAAATGCTTGATCCTGGGGCGACTGAGCCAAACATGACTTGGTGGATCGACGAAGGTATCGGAAGGTTCTATGTCCATAATCGCTATTTCTTGACAACCCAGATGTTTCTGTATGCGACTGGATTGCCATGTCCTTGCAGGTAAAGTACACCGTCAGAATTGCCTTCGGGATCCTTACCTGGAGTGCCATGTTTTAGCTCAAGGTTGTCGTGGATCAAGACACCGTTGTGCCGAATTGTAACACGAGCAGGAGTGACTTTTTCACCTTTGTCATTGTATCGAGCAGCTGTGAAGTCAATATCGTAGGTCTGCCAACTTAGCGGCGGATAGCACATGTTCACCTTCGGTTTGGCGATTGAATAAATCCCGCCGCACTCGTTATTCTCGCCGGAAAGCCCAAACGAATCGAGTACCTGAACTTCATATCGACCTTGGATATAGACACCACTGTTACCGCGCTCTTGACCTCTCGCGTGTGGTTTGAAAGGGGAACGGAATTCAACATGCAATTTGTGATCGCCGAACTTTTCTTTCGTTTCACAGTCGGCGGCCAAGTATTTTTCATCGACTAGCTTTCCGCGTTCAAACGCATCCGCTGAAGTGCCGTCAAACAAAACAATAGCATCCTTTGGAGGCTTCGCTCCAGCCGTTGTGCTTTCGCGCTGAACTTTGCGAAGCGTGCCAATCATGTTCCCGTTCTTTTCGAAGACTCGCAATTCCTTGGGACTAATCTCCAATCGATAGTCATCGCCTTCGCCACGGACAACGTCGCCGTCCAATTTCGCATCGCAAGATTTGGTTTCTTCGCCCACGACGTAACCATCACCCGGAAGCCCGCCTGGAAATCCAATGGACCGAAACTTACCATCACCCAGAGCGATCACTTGAGCGCCCCAGTTCATTCCAGCAGATTGAATGAGCCCCGTGAATTCGCCTTGATAAGTGAAGTCCGTTCCGGCTATTTCTGGATCGGTAAAGGTTTGCTCTTTGTCTTGGCTTTGAACAGTCAAAGACGTGCATAACAGGATCGATAAACAAAGGAAAATTCTGCGTTGCAGCATTGAAAAACTCCCATAGAAAATCAGAAGCGAACGGTAAAATCAAAAATAAACAAACCGATATAGGTTCACAAAGCGAATCGCGGCCATTGCAATTGTCGTATCAACGCACACGCAATCGAAAATTGTCCTACAAAAAAACCCAGACTACATTTTACTGTAGCCTGGGTCAGTATGTCATTGGACTAGGATTCAAAAATCAGAATCCACCGCCGCCTTGACCAGGTTGAGCAGCAGCAGCACCGCGAAGTACACCTTCTTCGATTGTGAATCGGTACACCAGACCGCGAGGTGCAACGCGAGTACTAAGAAGAACACTGTCCTTGTCAGAGTACTTTTCCAGCGTTTTCACAACTTTATCAACGATTGGATTTTCTTGAACTTGTTGTGCAAATTGCAAGACCGGTCCAAGTTCGACACGCATTTCGAGGGGAGTGATGTCGCCTGTCAAACCAGCAGCATTCTTGTCGATCATCGCTTTCAGTTGTGCTTCACAGTCTTTACCCACAGCAACGTAAGCAGCTTTTGCTCCCGTTCCGATAACGAACGAAACGTTGTCGCCAAACATCTCGCGGACGGAATCGTCCGCTTGGCTTGGGACAGCCATGTTTCCCGTATGGAACGTCACGCCTTTGTAGGTCGATGCATCGAACTTGAGCACGGGAGCATTTGGCTCACCAGAGAACGAAGATGCAACATCTTTAAAGGACTGCGCAAGAGCCTTGCCGTCTGCAACATGACCGCCAGCTACGAGGTGCAATCCATTCTCGAAATTCGCAACCGCACCGCCGTCAACGATGCCTTCCTTTAAAGTCGCTTCGACAGAGGTCTGAATTTCTTTGAAGAACTTGACGACTTTTTCGGCTACTTGCTTATCGTTCGCATTCTTTTCTATTTCCTTAACTGCATTTTCGAACGATGTCCGAATCATCGGCATTACTTGTTCAACGCTGTCTTTGCTCATCACGCTCGTCATGCGAAGCGCGAATGGTGATTCTGCATTTTGGAATCCAGCAAACTCGGTTTTGAGTTTGCTCATCAGTTGGATTTCTTTTTCCATTCGGGAACCGGCCACGAATTGAACACCCATATCGAAGTAGGTTTTCTTGGAAGATTGATCGACGGCCCAGCCCACAACAACTTGCTCCGTGTCCTTCATCATTTCTTCGAGTTGCTTGACCGACTGTTCGCCGGTTGCACGAGTCAATGCAGCTTGCTCCTCGCTTTGATTGCGAGCTTGTTCGGCGAGCCCGCGTTCGTATCCGTCGCGAATCTGTGACATCAACATGTCCTTCATCGATTCGGGGATATTATTCACATCGACTCGAATTCCGACGTCGTAACGCTCGGACATCTTCTCGAGCAGCGCAGATGGGTCGGCAGGAACAGACTCCAGTTGGTCTTCCTGTTGCGCTACAAACAGCCATTCGCCTTTTTCCAAAGCGTAAACAGTTTGTGGCCCAACGGTCATGGCGTGCATTCCATCGCCCAGATCGTCAGGTTCACCAAAAGTGGTTTCAAAGGAAGCAAAAAAAGCGTCGAGATCGCTGACAGGTAGAAATGCGACAGCAACAGGGGTTTGATCTTCGCCCATGCTGACCATAACTCCGGCAGGTCTTTTGTTATCTAATCCTGCGGAATACGTGTTAACCATGGCAGACATCATACCGTTAACGCCGCCCGCGCCTGCAGAACGCATAATGTAGCTAATGTCCGGCATGGTCTTTGATAGAGGTGCAATGGAAACGACAACGATCGGTTTGGATTCGGTTGTTGTTTGTGCCCCGGAGATACCACATATCGTTGTCAACATCGACGCAAATGTCAGATGCTTAAGTAGATTTTGAATGGAACGCATCCATAACTCCCTTTTTAGAAAAGCTGAATCAATCGCTCAAATTCCGTCGCCACACAGCCACAGAAAGGAAAAGTCCTAATGGATTGACTCAAAAACTGTATTATTAGATTTCCCGCAAACCAACGGAGTGTTCGTTGGCTAACATGGATTATTGGAAAGATTCGCCGATCACAACATCGCTTGGAGACAACGTCGGTATTGATTTTTTTCGTTTAGCGTTCGCGGAAAACAATCCGACCCTTCGTCAAATCATATGGAGAAAGCTCAACTCGTACCTTATCTCCAGGAACAATTCGAATAAAGTTTTTTCGCATTTTGCCTGCGACGTGAGCCAACACTTCCGATCCCGTTTCCAACTGGACGCGAAAGCGGGTGTTTGCCAAAGCGGCAACGACCGTGCCCTCTACTTCAAATGCCTCTTCGTTTTTTCCCATAAACTACTCGATTTATTCTCCGGTCGATCCACAATGGACTGTTGCTCTTAGATTGTGCATTTTGTAATACGCGTTATTTAATCCTAGCGGGACCGTTTCGTCCACTCTAAACCCCTGCTTTTCAGCCTGTTTTGTACTTCTGAATTGATAAGTTGAGTTCTAGTTTGTTACCTACCCCCTACACTTTCGTGATTTGTCAAGTTGGGGCGGAATCCACCATTAAAACCGCGCTTTGCGAGCCCAACGGTCCTTTCCGGCTATCATTTTCACGTCCCGGTTTCATAACCTTCAAGTCGGATCTAGCAATTGGTCCTTGGTCCAAAGCTATCCCAGCTAGCCCATTTATTCGCATTGCGGGCCATGCTTTTGAAAAATGTGAATTCGAAACGGCGGAGGAATTGTGCTCGTTCGTCCTGGACAAGTATGGCTCACTAGACTTTCAAACCGTTCACTTGTGGCAACGCGATATATCTGCACCAGGTTGGCACAATTTTGAACCGGGCGTTTCTGCGCTATCCGAATCAATCGCTCATGTTTTGCAATCACAAATGGCGTCGAAGGGGGATGTACGTCACAAAAGCGTCAATAAAGTTTCGCCTTTGGATTCGCGAGTTTTGGACTTGATTGGCATCGACAGCAATACTTGGTGGATTGGAACGCACGTTGTGCAAGAGTTGTCGCAGGGGTGGCCCGGCGGTGTGTTTCCGATAGCTCAGCCCAAGAACATGATTAGCCGGGCGTATTTGAAAATGGCAGAGGCACTAGCTTGGAGCAAATTGCCAATCGAAGTCGGCGACCCCGTTGTCGAGATCGGAAGTTCGCCGGGGGGGGCAAGCCAGCGACTGCTTGACCTAGGCTTGAAAGTCACGGGCATCGATCCCGCCGAGATGGCAGAAGAAATTATGAGCCACCCAGATTTTACGTATATCCAAGGACGCAGCTTGCAGATCAAACGTCGTTTTTTCGCGAGGTTCCGCTGGCTCGTTTGCGATGCCAATGTCGCGCCGAATTATACGCTTGATACGGTCGAAGCCATCGTCACCCATCCGTCGAACAAACTTCAAGGTTTACTCTTGACGATCAAGTTATCTGAATGGGAGCAAGCCGCTGAGCTTCCCGAACATCTCGCGCGAGTGCAAAGCTGGGGATTCACAAACGTCCGCGCCCGCCAGCTATCTTTCAACCGACGCGAATACTGCTTGGCCGCGATCCGTTGAATCTCTGTTTGGCATCGCAATCAAAAACTTATCGAAGACGTTTTTCAGTGCTCAACGATGCGCGTATTCTTTGAAGCTGGG
>JANMNK010000588.1:0-21503 GCA_031373875.1 Pirellulaceae bacterium
GACGGGAATCATTTTTTGCTAAAACCGGAGTCACTTGCGAAAACCACCAAGCGTCCGGCGAGCGCGACTTAGCGGCAGAGCAAACTAGCGCAGCGGCAAATCGTGGCCTTTGTGGTTGAGTAATTCGGGTTGGATGCGGAAGAGTATGTGGGCTTTCGCGCCACGCTTAGCAGGGAAAGATTCGCAGCATTGTTGTGCTGCGAATGGACCACGCAATTTCTTGCTGAAATATCCAAAGCTTTTGGGTTGAGACACCACGACAGTTCCAGCCAATTTGATTAGGCGAGCAGAGCTTGAGCTGGAAGCCTGTCCCCAAAGCAAAAGACATTAGAACATACTTAAGTTTTACATAGTCGGTCTTGGGTGCGACCGGCGTAGTGCGATGTTGAGTTGGTTATTGAAGAAGTCTGAAAGGCAGGATGCGAGAACGTATTGGCGGGTGCTTGTGACGCTGGTCTGGCGAAGCTGATTAACGTGAAGTAGCGAGGCAGCGGGCGCGGGGATGCGGATAGGAGGAGCGTCCGGGATGGCAGTTCGATCGCTGGGATTGGCGATGTGATTAGAAAGGAGGGATGTATGCACGGCCCTGGAGAGCCGTCCTACGGGGAGGGGCGTTGGAGCGGGGTTATTTTTCGGGGAGTTTGATGAAGCCATGCCAATCGGCGGGGGGGGTGCGGCCGTGTTGGGCTATGTAGACGGTTAGGAAGTCTTTGACGCGGTCTTCGGCGGGGACTTGATGCAGCAGTCGGAACGCTTCGCCCCAGTTGCCGGCTTGCAGCGAATCGACAGCTTGTTCGTACGCCGACAAGTGAGCCGCGTTGAGAATGCTCGCGGGGCCTTCGGGGGGCAGTAGTTCACTGACCATCAACGGCATGTTCATTCCATAAGGTTGAACTCGGGCAACCCTGCGAACGCGCGCGATGGCGGCGGGGACTTCATTGCGGATTCGAGACGCCGTGGTTTCGTCGATGAGGATCGGGGCTCGCAGCAGCTTTGTCATGCTTTCCAATCGCGAAGCCAAATTCACGACCGGCCCGAACACCGTTACTTTTACTTGATCGACGGTTCCGATTCGACCCGCGACGGCTAGGCCGGTTGCAATTCCCAAGCCAGCGCGGAACTGAGCAAGTGGGTGATTTTCCTTGGCCGAAGCGCTTTCGAATTCGGCCCGGATTGCCAAAGCTGCTCGGCAAGCGTTGACGACCATGTCGTCATCCTCCAATGGCCACCCCCAAAATCCCATGGCTGCATCGCCGTGAAAATCGCCGACCACGCCGCCGGAATTTAAGATGTGATGCGTCATAACTCCCAGTGCATCGCTGACTCGATGAAGCAACTCAAGCAAACGATCGGCGGACTCTTCGCTTTGTCTTGAAAATCCTCGAAGGTCGCAAAACAACACGGACACGTTGGCTTCGCGAGGCGACAGGACCTCGTCGGGCTCGCGCGTCGCGAGCGCTTGGAGTACTACGGGTGCAAAGAACGGGCGCAGACTGTCTTGGCGTCGTTGTAGGTTGCGTGTTTCTCGAAGCATGCCTAACGTGTTAGCGGCCAGCTCGGCAAATTTCATATCGTCCTGCAACGTAGCGGCCACGGCTGCCGTCGCTTCTACTGAGTTGGGACCCGACAGCGAAGCGAAATCGCCGGCGACGTAGATTGCCCAACCGGGACAGGACTCGCAAGCGATCGGCGTACAAAACGCCCAGTCGACATTTTCGCTTTGCGTATACGAACTTCGCGATTGCGAATCGAGTGCTCGACTCCAAACGTGCAAGATGCTCTGGTTCGAATCGATAGCTTGGCGAATCAATTGCGCGCTTGGCGAAAACTGTTGACCTGTGAGATTTCGGCAGTCCCAGTGTAGGATGTTGATAAACTCTTCGCCTTTTACAACTACTTCGCTTTTGGTCGCAGCCGATTTGTTTGTAGCCGTCGGTAAGCGCGGCACGCCAGTCGCGCCAGCAGCCGTTTCGGTCACCACAATTTTTGGCGAGGGTAAATTCGTCGTGTCCGCCACGATGGCAACAAAGGTAGCTTGACCGATTCCTTGCATGATCAAATTGACGACCCGCACAAACAATTCTTCGTCCGTCGTGCTGCCTTGGATGATTTCCGGCAAACGACTGAGGACATCAATGCGGCGGTCCGCGTCACGATAACGAGCTTGCCGAAGTTGGGATGCGGCGAAGGTGTGTTCGGTGACGGCGGGCTGTTCAGAGGACAGGATTCGCACGCGTTGGTCGACTAAGCTGAACGTTGTCTGACCGATTACAAAATGCTCGCCGACGCTTAACTGGAATTCGTCGCGGCGCATGCCTCGAAAGAAAATGTGGTTGCGGGCGTCGGGCAATCGTTCTACGTGAAGCTGATCGCCTTTCCATTGCACCATCGCATGGCGTCGCGAGACTCGGTCATCCCACGGTACGGACCAACCCGCTGAGGCACGACCAAGTTCCACGGGCTCGCTGCCTGGGGTCATTGGCAGCGAGCGCCGCCAACGATCTTGGGGACGAGGTCCTTGTGCGATTAAATCTGGCATTTCAATTCAAGCCGACAACTGTCAACCGCCGTCACTTCCAAAGGCAAGCTTGAAGGCTGGGCCAAGGGTGCGAACGGATTAATTCGGGAAGTAAAAAAAGGTTTCTGCAAGTATACCCGTTTTTGCTGGTTCGGTTTAGCGCTACCCTTTTGCCATTTTTGGATTCCGTAGTGACAAACGAAATTTTTGGTAAGCGATCAGAACGGATCGGCTTAATTGCCCTGGCGGTAGTGACTTTGGCAAGTTGTTTCGTGTGGTGTAAGATATCGTAAACACGTCCGCAGCGTCCGAGTTGATTACCGTGGGCTTTGCCTTGTTTGTTTACGCGGCGAGGATAGATTGTCGCGGGGATAGGGCAATGAGGCCGGACGCTGTCTGGTAGGGCGTTACTGGGCGGAGCCTGGTAACGAGTTAGTAAGTTCACAGAAGGTTATGTATTGAGAACCATGGAAAATCCGAACGATAGTTTGCTGGAACCGCACGATCGAATGAAAGCGATTGACGACCAAGTCAGTCACATGTGGATGGTGCGCGCCTTTGTGAAACATTCTGACGAAGCGATCGACGACGAGGAGTTGGCCGAAGTCCATCGCGGCCTATACGATTTTATGCTGGCCCTCGGTCCCGCACTTGACGCAAACGACTCGAATAAATATCTAAAAATCGCGAAGAAAAAATTAGCCAAACTACTTGCCGCCGCAGAGTTGTTTCACGAAATCCAACCGGATGTTTCGGGGCATACGAATTTCCGCATGGCGTCCCATTCATTGCGTGTGGCTGTCGCTCGCATCAAGCATTTGTTACAGTCAATGCCTGCTGGCACGATGGCTCTGCAAACCAACTCGGTAGAATCAGGCGACGAGGATGATGAGGACGATACCGACTGACGCTCACTGACGGAACAAAAGAGTATGTCTGAATACGAATCATGGTTTTGGGAACGGTTAGCCGGTTTTGGTGTTAGACCGTATGTTATCCCCCAAGATGGTAAAATCCTAGATTGAAAGGCTTTCCAAATCACCGACTTTTCCAATTTTTCGAACGCCCTAACGAATTGACTTTTCTTCGACACAATTATCCGATTAACTTTTGCTGCAAATTGACACGCATACCCGAATGAGCTTCGCATGATCGCATCTCAAGTGATAGAAGTCCGCAATCTTCGCAAAGTCTACCACGAGGGTTTTATTTTTGGAAAAAAGCTGGAAGCGCTTCGCGGAGTGAGCTTGGACATTCACTCGGGCGAGGTTTTTGGATTGCTCGGTCCGAACGGCGCGGGCAAGACGACACTGATAAAGATCTTGCTTGGTATTTTGCACCCGACGCAGGGTAACGCGACGGTCCTCGGATTGCCGGCGGGTAGTCAAGCTGCACGTCAACGCATCGGTTACTTGCCCGAGAACATGGCTTTCCCTCGTCACCACACGGGACTCGATGCCTTGTGGTTTTACGGTCGACTCTCGCGAGTTCCCTCGGCAGAAATCCGCAAGAAAGCTCCTTACCTGATCGAACTGGTCGGACTCGCGGGTCGAGAGAAAGAACCGGTTCGCAAATATTCCAAGGGAATGCGTCAACGACTTGGGCTTGCGCAGGCCATGCTGCATGATCCGGAAATTCTTATCATGGACGAACCCACCGACGGTCTCGATCCTTTGGGACGCTCCCAGATCCGTGCCGTCATCGAGCAACTGAAAGATCAAGGAAAGACGATCTTTCTCAATAGCCACATTTTGCAAGAGGTCGAGTTGATCTGCGATCGAGTAGCCATCATGGCACACGGGCTTATCCGCGACATTGGGACCTTGTCCGATTTGACTTCGCGATTTCAGGAAGCCGTTCATAGCCAAGTCACCTTGGAGTTAGTCGGTATCGCATCGCAAATCAGTGAATCCCTGGCATCGTACAAGATCGTCAGCCAGCATCCGTTGCAACATGGCCTTGGCAATCCAGTCGAGGGTATCGTCGAGTCGTCGGCTCATCCTCCAGACGCAATTCGAACAGCGGTCGTTGTCGAAGTTGGTTCGCCTCAGCAGCTTGACGCGCTCATTGATACCCTGCGAGCCCATCACGTCAGTATCGTCTTGTTGCATCGTAAACAGCCACGCCTCGAAGACGTATTCATGACGGTCGTCACGAATGCCAATAACAGCCAAGCCCAAGTGGTAGCTCAATGAATCCTTATCTTGCCGTCATCTATGATTCTTTTAAAGAAGCGCTTCGTTCGAAAGTGCTGTGGGTTCTCCTGGTTTGCTGGACGCTCATCTTGGGAGGAATCGCGCCGCTAGGATTTATCCAAGACAAATCGTTTACTTTCAAAGGGGACGACATCGTCGACGATGGAAAACTGATCGAGATGCTTTCGAACGCCGCCAATGGCAAAGGCAGTAAAGCTCAGCAAGCGGTCGTATCGGTGATGAAACCAGCGACGCAGTCCTTTCTCAAGCAGCGAGTCGGCCGCTCGGATGTTTTCACTCCGCGAGGACGCGTGGTCCAGTCACTGAACGAAGTTCTGAGCGTCAAGGAATTGTACGTCGCGGAGACTTGGCCCAAAGCGGACCGACGGAGCGAACTGAGAGATCTCGTGGCTCGTCCAGCCGATCAACTAAGCAAACTGGAACTTGAAAATCGGAATCGGCGGCTTGTTGAATTAAGTTTTCTGGGTCAATTTCGATCGGCTAACGAAGACCGAACTTGGGTTGGCTATGCAGGCCTGAAAACACCCCTCGAATTACCCATTTCGATAAAGCAAGCGCGCCAGTACATCGAAGCGTTGTTCTTTCCGACAATCATGAAACTAGGACTTGGCATCTTCGCGATGCTTGTCGCGATCATCATTACAAGTCCTATGATTCCCGACATGTTCCAATCGGGAGCGTTGCATTTGTTGCTGAGCAAGCCGGTTTCACGCTCGATGTTGTTTCTATCCAAGTTCGTCGGAGGCTGTATCTTTGTTGCGGTTAACATTGCGTACATGCTGGTGGGATTATATTTCATCGCAGGGATCCGACTAGGAATTTGGAACAATGGAATACTGCTGTGCATACCGCTTTTCATTTTCGTTTTCATGATCTTCTACAGTGTGTCGGCACTGGCTGGGTTGATCTGGAAAAATCCAATTATTTGCGTCGTGGTTACCGGCGTGTTTTGGGGTATCTGTTTCGTGGTTGGTGTTGTTTATGGAATTACGACTCCTCTAGTTACCGTGCAGCCTAGACTGCTGGATATCACCGTCGCCGGTGATACGGTGTTTGCAAGTTCCCAACAAGGTTTGTTACAAGTATGGGATGAAAAGTCGAGCAAATGGCAATCGGAGTTTGGAATGGTACCAGGCAATTTCCGATTCTTCGGTCCCTACTGGAATCCTGCCAAGGGCCAACTGCTTTTTGCTCGCACGTCGGACAGTCCGATCGGTGGTTTTGATAATAGCACCGTGCGATTTCGATACGCTACATTTCCTGAACTAGCTACTGGCCTTCCCGATCAACCTGCAAACGAAGAGGAAAACGCAACTGAGGTGAAAGCTAACAGCGGCGATTCTGAGAGTGGCGAAGGTGGCAGTAAAGCAGACGACTCCCCCAATGCGGAAACATCGGATTCAACGGCCAAGGACTCTACTGACGCGGATAAGAAGACCAACTCCAGTGAAGCCGATAAGTCGTCCGGTGACGACAAGCAGAACCCGAATGAGTACTGGAGCGAATCCCGGGTTGACTTCCTTCCGGATTTTCCCTCCGAAACGCGGCGTATCGTTCGGTATCGCGATTCGGTTCTTGCGCTAACGACAAGGGGTATTTATCTCTTTGATATGAAGGTCGCGATTGCGGCCAAGAAAACACCTAATGTTTCCTTGTTTGGTGTACAGATCCCGACGGGAGCAAAGGCAGATGCGTTTCGTTTGGTTACACCCGATGACTGGCAGCCTAAGCCACCGCTGGATCTCGCTGCATCGCCTGATGGCAAGACAGTGATCGTTTATAGCCAAGGCCGATTGCAACGATTGAATGTAGGAGAGTCGGGACTGTTTCGACCGGACGAAACTACGTCCGAAATTAGCAAAGAGGAAGATTTGCTCTCGTTGGTTAGTGTAAGCAACAACGCTGTCTTGGTCGCGTCGGACAAATCGATACCGCAGCTTTATTCACTCGACAAACTAGAAGCGGTTAAGTCTCTGGATTCGATAGGCAAGATCACACCTCGCGGAATGGAGGTCGCCTCCAACGGCAAAGATATCGGATTATTGACAAGCGATAATCAACTTTGGATTATCGATACCTCAGCTCAGACAGCGACGCAGCCGCCACTGGCACATCAAGGCAAAATTCATGGATTTAGTTTTGATGATCAAGGCCGACTTTGGTATGCGCATGACGTTTCGCAAGTTGACTGTTTTGATCTTGGCTCCAACAGTGTCGTTAAACGCATTCGCCCCAAATCAACAACCTTGGGTTGGATTTACGCTTATATTATCAAGCCCGCTTACACAGTGAATCCGAAACCGTCTGCCGTCGATGAAACGATTACCTACATCCTTCGCAAAGATGATACTTTGGCTTTTCTGATCGATACTGGCGACTTGAATCGAGAGGCACCGAAGATCGATCCGTGGACACCTCTGTGGAGTAACGGCATCTTTATCGTGGTGATGCTGAGCGTGGGTTGCGTGATCCTGTATCGACAGGATCTGTAAGGTGTTCGAAACGCTCGTGCGAATTCTAGGCTGAGTTTTGTGGAAACTTTTTTCGCCAAACTGACTTAACTAGGCTGCGTGCGAATTATGGAGAAAACTGCGCATTTAGATGGACTCAATCGTGTTGGACGGTTTTTGGAGACGATCATGGATCAACTCAACTCGCCCCGAATGTTATTCATCACGACTTTTTTTGTAACAGGGCTATTGTTCTCCTCATCTCTGTTCGGACAAAAAACCCATAGCCCGCAGCAGCCGAACATTGTGCTGATTGTGACCGACGACCATAGTCCCGATTTGGGATTCTATGGAAACTCGAAGATCCATACGCCTAACTTGGATGCGCTCGCTGCGGCGGGAACTCGGTTTGCGCATGCGTTTGCGACAACGGCCAGTTGCTCGGCTTCGCGGTCGGTGCTACTCACGGGGATTTATAATCATGCCAACGGGCATTATGGCCATGAACATGCTTACCACCATTTCTTCGCATTCGACAAAATAAAAAGTTTGCCCGTTCTGTTGAGTGCTGCAGGTTATCAGACTGCGAGAATCGGCAAACTGCATGTCGCGCCCGAGGCAGTGTTTCGTTTCGATGAAACGATTCCAGCAAATCCACGCAACACAGTTCAAATGGCGGAGCAGGTTGACGGTTTCTTGGCAAAGCGATCGACAAACAAACCTTTCTTTTTATATTTCTGTCCCGTCGACCCTCATCGCGCCGACCAATTTCGCGAGGACCTGCCCAACGCTCCCGACTCGTTCGGGAATGTTGCGAATGGCTATCCGGGTGTCAAAGAAAAAATCTACGATCCAAAAGATATCGACGTTCCCAGCTTCCTGCCGGACAACGATGTGACGCGATCGGAGTTGGCGATGTACTACCAAAGCATCTCGCGCGTCGATCAAGGTATCGGACGATTGGTGCAGTCGCTCAAGGCACGCGGTGTGTGGGACAACACTATCGTCATTTTTACGGCCGATCACGGGATGGCATTCCCTGGTGCGAAGACAACTGTTTACGAGCCGGGACTTCGTATTCCATTCATTGTTCGCGACCCGCGAGCTTCTGCCAAGAACGTCGTGAACTCGGCTATGGTCAGCTTGGTGGATGTCGCGCCGACGATTTTGCAAATGGCGGGCGTCGATAAACTTTCAGACGCATTTCAAGGGCGAAGTTTTGCTGGGCTCATCGAAGAGGAATCGGTCGAGGGGTGGGACAAAATCTACGCTTCACATACTTTTCATGAAGTCACCATGTACTATCCGATGAAGGTCATACGCGATCGCAAATACAAACTGATTTGGAATATAGCTCATCCGCTTCCTTTCCCTTTCGCCTCCGATTTGTGGGCCGCTCCCACATGGCAAAATATTTTCAAGAAAGGGTTGCAGGCTCTGTACGGTCGCCGAACGGTGGACCAATACATCAATCGCCCCGCCTTTGAATTGTTTGATCTGGAAACTGATCCCGACGAAGTTCAAAACTTGGCCTTAGACCCCAATCACGCCGATTTGCTTCACAAAATGAAGACCGAATTGCGGGAGTTTCAAAAGCGCACAAACGATCCTTGGATTCTCAAGTGGGACTATGAATAGAGCGTGGCATTCATCGATTGCCATTCGAATCGTCTGATTTCTGAGCATTCTCTCCCAGTTTTGACCTATTTCCTTGATGTGATTTTGCAATCGAATGAATGAAGATTGATGGATTTTGCGTCGCCAGTACGATAATCTTAATTGTAACCACCAAGCGATTTCGATATCTGCCAACTCCCCGTCGACAGAAAACTTCAGGAACGCCTCCATGTTCTACCCACCTCGCAAATGTACCGGACCAATCTTGAATCGCCGTAGCTTGCTGCGGGCAGGCACGTTGGCGATGGGTGGGATTGGATTGGGTGACTTGCTACGGTTGCGTGCTCAGGCGGCACAGGGTCAGAGCGAACCGGATACTTCGGTCCTATTCGTCTGGTTGCCGGGTGGGCCGCCGCATATGGAGACGTACGACATGAAGCCGGACGCTCCGGCGGAGTATCGTGGCGACTTTCGACCGATCAAGACCGACGTTGACGGGATCGACGTTTGCGAATTGTTGCCTTTGCATGCCAAGTGTGCGAATCGGTTTACTTTGATTCGCTCGATCGCGCACGAGTTCGCTGATCACGGCGGAGGTCATAAACGTTTCTTGACTGGGCGAGCACCGAAGGAACCAACGGGCTTTGTCAATGACGCGCCTGCTGTTGGTTCTATCGTGGCCAAGCAACGAGAACACATCTCGCGAGGTTTGCCCAACTACGTCGCCGCGACTGATGGTGGCCGAGGTGGAGTCGATGTTTTTTCGTTTGGTGCAGCTTACTTGAGACCGGCTTACACTCCCTTTACAGTCGTCGGCAATCCGAACGCGGCAGATTTCCAAGTCAAGGACTTGAGCGTCTCGACGGAGATGGAGTCGCGACTGGCGAACCGTGAAGAACTCCTCGGCGAGCTGGATCGTTTCCAGCGTCGAATCGATGACTCCGGTTCGATGTTAGCAATGGACCAATTCAATCAAAAGGCATTTGAGTTGCTGACTGGACCAAGGGCCCGAAATGCTTTTGATATCTCGCAAGAAGATACGAGAACCCGCGATCGGTATGGTCGCCATCCCTATGGACAACGCTGTTTGTTGGCTCGCCGCCTAATCGAGTCGGGCTGTAGTTTCGTGACGGCAGTGCTTGAGAATCCTGCAAGCGGGCATGACGTGAAGATGCCAAAGAATGCTGTCTACAATTGGGATTCGCATGCCGTCAACTGTCATATTTTTGATGATGCTCGATTTCGATTTCCGTATTACGATCAAGCCATCTCCGCATTGATCGAAGATTTGTACGCGCGTGGGTTGGACAAGAAATGCATGCTTATCGTGACGGGTGAATTCGGGCGTTCGCCGCGAATCGAAAATAACGTAGGCACACAAACAGGTGTGATTCAGCCGGGCCGCGATCATTGGCCGAGCGCGATGTCGGTTCTCGTTGCAGGTGGCGGAATGAGAACAGGTCAAGTCATTGGCTCGACCAATGCGAGAGGCGAAGTGCCCAAGGATCGGCCTTTGACTCCGAATGATTTATGGGCAACCGTTTACCGCCACTTGGGAATCGACTATGAGCAGTCGTATGTCGACCACAATGGTCGCCCTTTGCCGATCCTTCCGTTCGGCGAGCCCATCCGAGAGTTGCTTTAGTCGATCAACAAATTTTGATCCGAGTCTTTGAGATCGAGCATCGGAGTCGACTGCTTTCTGCTTTTGCGTTTTACCTTGACCGCGTTGGTACGTGGAGCACTCGTCTTCGGTTCTTCGGCACCAGCCAGTTTATCGCCGACTTGGGCAGCTTCGAGGCGCTGGGTTCCCAACTTAGCGTATTCTTCAGAAAGCTCGAAACCAAAGAAGCTGCGTCCAAGTTTCTTTGCTACCGTCAGCGTAGTGGAACTACCGGAAAACGGGTCCAGAACTACTTCATCCGGATTCGAGCACGCGCGAATGATTCTGCCCAGTAACTGTTCGGGCATTTGACAACCGTGAAAGCCAGCGCGTTCTTTGAACGTTCCGGCGACGCGAGGGAAGTACCACGTGTCTTCTTCGGGTTGAAAACCGTCGACGAGATCTTGGGGACGTAGAATCCAAGTATCGTCGGGAATACGGCCGCCTGGTGCCGCTCTGGAGTCGTTATAGACCAACTGGCGAGCGGAAGGAACCGCGATATCCGTTGCATTGAACGTGAAGAAAGAAGCGTCCTTGGTAAAGTAAAACAGATGGGCATGCGACCGCGTGAACTTGGATTTGCAATGAACCCCGAAGGTGTAATACCAGACCACCCAATTACGCGGCTTGAACCCAATCTTCTGAGCTTCGATTTTTAGCTCGGCTGCATACTCGTCTCCGATCGCGAGCCAGAAAGTTCCGTGGGGTTTCAGTACACGGTGAACTTGACCCATCCAGTCCCGAGACCATGCAAGATATTGATCCGCTTTCATCGAATCCTTGTAAACATCGTAATCGTAACCAATATTGAACGGGGGATCGGCAAAGACAAGATCGACCGATTGCTCCGGAAGGGACTGGAGCCCCTCGACACAATCGCCTTGATTAATTTTCCCAAGCCACTTACTAAGATCGGATGCCATTCCAATGTCCATTTTCTACTGAGATGAATACGATCGCTCGTGGAGATTCGAAGCGAGGTAATCGATTGTAACCAAATAATCCAGTTTGATGCGACGAAGCGATAGTTGCCTGTGAATAGTTCTAGTGAAACCGCCAAAATGCTACCATCGTGGCTCAACTGATGAGTCGTACATTTTCGAAATAAGTTGCAGGTGTTAGGATATGGTTCTCTACTTCTCGACTCGAACGCATTCAAATACTGTATGAACCACAAAGACGACGCCTCGGACTTGCCAGAATCGGCTCCCATTGAAGTTCAGTACGCACCGCGAGTCGAGCGACTACCCCCTTATTTGTTTGGGCGCATCAATAACTTGTTGTATCAAAAGCGACGAGCGGGTGCGGACGTCATTGATTTGGGCATGGGCAATCCGTCGGATCCGCCGGATCAAATTGTGATCGACAAATTGTCGGAGGCAGCGAGCGACAAGGACAATCACGGCTACAGCAAGAGCAATGGCGTTCTCAATCTGCGGCGCGAACTGACTAGCAAATACTTGCGTAAGTACGGCGTGCGGTTGGATCCCGAAACCGAAGCGATCGTATGCTTAGGAAGCAAAGAAGGATTTAGCCACATGTGCTTGGCGTTGATGGGGCCAGGCGACACGGCAATCATTCCTTCGCCGTACTTTCCCGTTCACATGTACGCGATCATTCTCGCTTCCGGGAATGTTGTCGCACTCGACGTTGCCAACAGCGAGAAATTTCTGTCGAACATCGCATATACCTGCGAGCAATTTCATCCCCGACCCAAATTGCTGATCATTAATTACCCACATAATCCTTCGACGGTTACGATCGAGCCCGAATTTTACGTCGACGTCGTTAAGATCGCTAAGAAATATGGATTGATGGTCATCAGCGATTTCGCTTACGCCGACGTCGCCTTCGATGGTTATGTTCCGCCAAGTTTTCTTTCGGCTCCTGGCGCAAAAGACGTTGGCGTTGAATTTACGACGATGAGCAAAGGCTACAACATGGCCGGATGGCGAGTAGGCTTTTGTGCAGGCAATGCGGAAATGGTTCGCGGTCTGGCGACGATCAAAGGTTACTACGATTACGGCATGTTCCAAGCGATCCAAATCGCCGCCATCGTTGCACTTCGCGATACAGAAGCTAATGTGGAACGTCAGTCGGTGATCTACCAAAGCCGTCGCGATGTTATGATCGATGGCCTACGTCGCATCGGTTGGCAAGCTTCGGTGCCGCGAGCGGGAATGTTTGTTTGGGCCAAGGTACCCGAACCGTGGGCAACAAAGATGAGCACGATCGACTTTGCGATGCACTTGCTAGAAAAAGGCGACGTCGCTGTTAGCCCCGGCAGCGGCTTTGGTACTGGCGGCGAAGGGTACCTGCGGCTGGCTCTTGTTGAAAACGAGAATCGCATCCGACAAGCTATTCGTCAAATCGGAACTTGCCTTGAAAAGACCCCTGTATAAAGAATACATCAACGTTGCGAAAGATTTGAGGCATGAAAATTAACATGTATAGCTGTCCACGATTGTTCATCGTCACTGCCGCGAGCATTCTGGGCTTGCTTGTCGACGTAGGCTTCAGTAACGCGACGATTGCAAAGGATTTGGCAACTGTTCGCGAGGCAATTAGCGAGCGCGAGCGACTGCCTGATCCGTTTCAGCTTACCGTTTCGCGAATTAGCGAAGTCAGCGGCGAGACGTGGAAACCGGAAAGCAAGTACGTTATTAAGTGGCGGCCTGATGCAAAAATATCGATCCAGACGGACGATGAGGATCGCGTCGTTGTTCTTGCATCCAACGACAAGTATTCCTTCAAGACGACCATTAGTCTCGTAGGCACGCCCTTCATGCTAAATGATTTTATTGTCGGCGAGGGCAGGGAATCGATGATTGAACCTTGGGATGTTCAGCGCAAATTGTTGCGAAGCGATTTATTCTTGCTTGGGACAATTTCCCTGCGAGAGCTCGTCGATAATCCCACGGCTATTGTCGAACAAGACACGAACGGCAGCATCCGATTGACTGTCAAACCAAATCCTCCGTCAGCGGGCGCGCCTTCGTTAGTGGAATGCGTTTTAGATGTTTCGAAAAATTATCTCGTGACAAGTGCCCATGTCGTGGATGCCGAGAACCAAGATATTCGTTGGGAGGCGGTCGAAGTGGCGGAAATCGCTCCCAACTATTTTATGTCCATGGTCGAGCGAACAACGACGGTCAAACCCGCGTCGAACCAAACAACCGTTTCCACGGACCGCAAAGTCTATTCGATGGAAATGCCGAGTATGGACGAATTCAGAATGACGGCATACGGTATTCCAGAGCCAGAGGACGAAGTGCCGCCCGCTACCATCCCCTACTTCTATATTTTTATCGGCTCTGTCGTAGTTGTCGTCTTCCTGATCTCGCTATTGCGTTTCTACATTTTTAAGCCAACGCAAGAGAATTGATCCGTCGCTGGGCACTGCGCATTATGCAATAACCGGATGAGAAAAGCATTAACTCGTAGGCTCATTGACGTTTGGCCCAAGCGTCCAACTCGCGCTCAAGCACGCTGAGCGGCATGCATCCGTTTCGCAGAACTTGATCGTGAAACTGCGCGAGCGAAAATCGTGCGCCCAATTGCTTTTCATACCGCGTGCGCAGTTCGCGAATTTTTAGTTGGCCAATTTTGTACGAAAGTGCCTGCCCAGGCATCGCCATGTAACGTTCGACTTCCGCAACTGCACCGTCTTCGGTAATGACTTCGTTGGCCATCATATATTCGATCGCTTGCTCGCGGTTCCAACCTTTCCAATGCATCCCTACATCTATAACCAATCGAATCGCCCGATGCATCTCGTCGCCTAATGCGCCTAAGTACTGCTCGGGAGCAGAATACAGACCAAGTTCTTTCCCTAAAGATTCGCAGTAAAGGGCCCAGCCTTCGCCGTAGGCTCCGTACCACAGGAAGCGTGCAAAACGGGGAAGTCGTTCGTTTTCTTGCTGGAGGGCAATTTGATAATGGTGCCCCGGCAAAGCTTCGTGCAGGAACAGCGATTCCATTCCGCTGGAGACGTTGTACTTTTTTGCATCCGGAATCGGAACATAAAAAATGCCGGGACGAGATCCGTCTGCCGCACCTTGCATATACTCGGCGCTGGCGGTCTTTTCGCGGAAGGCTTCGGTGCGACGAATTTCGAACTGCGTTTTGGGGCGATTCAGAAAAAGGGCGTCAAGCTTGGGCTCTAGTTTCATTTGAATGCTCTTAAAGAAACCAATCACGTCATTCGGCGATTCGAACGGATAAAACTTGGGGTCTGTGCGGACGAAAGTAAAAAAATCGACCAGACTGCCGTCGTATTTCATTTGCTGTTTTACTGACTCCATTTCCTTGAGGATGCGAGCAACTTCTTGCTCCCCTACAGCGAAAATCTCATCCGGTGTCATATCCGTTGTCGTCCAGTAGCGAACCCAATACTGATACTGCTCGCGACCACCGGGCAGGGCGGACAGACCCGACGTCGCACGGGTGCGGGGAAGGTATTCGTCGGCAAGGAATTTCCCCATTCCTCGATACGTCGGTACAATCTTGTTCTTGATTGTGTCCTCAAACGCCAGTCTTAGACGCGGGCCGTCCGACTTAGCCACTTGCTCAGGCATACTTTTGATAGGACTATAAAACAAATTGTCTTGTGGACGCTCACTGACAATGGTTGGGTCATTGCATTGCCGGATCATCCGTTCTACGAGAATCTTGGGCAGTACATAACCATCCGCTATTCCTCGGCGAAAATTCTCTTTCGCTACGTTCATCCAAATTACAAAAGCATCGACTCGACGCAACCAATCGTCGTGGTCATTGGCAGTCTTGAAAGGTTGACTTGCCATGCCGCTCCCTAGTTGTGCAAAGCTCAGCGGTAGTCCATCGAATTGATGAAAGGGGATTCGCTCGGTACCGAACTGCATCCCATCAATTCGGATTTGTAGTTCGTACTTGAGAATCTCAGCAGCTAAACGCATCGTATCGGAGTTCTTCGACACATCATGATGCGTCAAGCGTTCGAGCATCTCCTCGTAAAATTTCTTTTCCTTGGCGAGGAAGTCGGTAGAAATGTCGATCGTCAATTGGTCGTTGTATCGTCCGTCGCCCCAAAGGGTCGATTCGAGTGGAAAGAGAATCATGTATTGTTCGTGGTAATCTTCGAACAAGGCAGCCAGTTTTCTGTCGGCCTCTGCGGATTCTGCAGCGTCATCGCTGCCCGCTAAGTAGGAAACGTCGACTATGGTCAAGCCGAGCATCATCAGAACCAAAAACAACAGTTTTTTCTTTGAAAACATCTACAATTCCTTACGCGCTGCGTTTTGCTCGAACAGCTAAATTGATTGTGACGAGATAACTCCTGATCCACTTCGCGGCGACCATTTCTATCTCTACAACCGGAGGCGAACTAAAGTACACTATGGAGTCGATTTAGGATATTAACGACGAGTTCGGTTTGGGGCGAGTGGGACAATTTTCGTGATCGTGTTGTCGCATTCTATCGTGAGGTTTCTGGTTAATCAGCATGGGTAACAGTTTGAAGTTCTTAAAGTCTCTCATTTTCTATCTGTTTGTTTCTATTGTTGTCTTGGATGCAACCACAATCTGTGCTCAGGGTACTCGCGCACTGTATGAAGCGTCCGCGAGCTTGGGTGAGAGAACCAAGGCCCCGATTTACGGCGAAGCAATCCAACTGAATTGGTTTGACGAAGATGCGTATGCTTGGTATCGCGTCCAGACCGGCATGAACACGTTTCGCTACAAGCTGGTCGATACAGCCAAGCAGGTGTGCAACGAAGCGTTCGACCACGAACAACTGACAATGGAGCTTAACAATGCCGGCATCGCAGCATCCTCCAGTGGACTCGACTTGGGTGGAATGGAGTTTTCGTCTGGGGCGCGATTGCTTCGGTTTTCGATGGCCGGTCAAACCTATGAATTTGACTGTGCGGCAAACAAGCTTTCGAAAATAGATGGCGTATCCCTACCATCGCCGGCGGGGACGATGCCTTCGCTGGCGCGTTGGCGGCGCTCACGGTCATCGGATGAACGGATCGAGATTCGTTTCGCAAATAGACTTGAGCGAGAAGTTACTTTGTGGTGGATTGCTCCAAGTGGTGAATTGCACGGCTACGGAAAAATCGCTGCGGGTGCAGAACTCCCCATGTCGACCTTTGCCGGGCATGCTTGGCTTGTAAAGTCAGATGCCGGTGAACCGGTTGCAGCGTTTGTCGGAGAACGGTCAGGCGGCTTGGCGGTGATTGATGCAACGATCGCTCCACCCAAAGAACCCCAACAACGCCGCCGACGTGACACGTCCAATGCCGGAAACGTCTCGCCCGACCGGAAATGGGAAGTGCAGTTTTCTGAGAACAACGTCGTCCTGAAAAGCATCGATAACGACGCACAACCGAAAAAACTTACCAGCGATGGATCAGTAGAAAATAGTTACGGCGGCCAAGTTTGGTGGTCTCCTGACTCGCAATATTTCGTCGTGTTGCGAACAGAGCCTGGTGAGAATCGCATGATCACGATGATCGATTCGGCTCCCGATGATCAGTTGCAGCCCAAAGTGATGACATTACCTTACACCAAACCTGGCGACCGACTGGATCATTCAGGTCTGTATTTGTTTATGATGGAAACGCAAGCTGGGATCGCGATCGATGACAGCCTTTTTCCAAACCCTTTTGATTTGTCACAATTTGATTGGCGCGCGGATTCGAAAGCATTCCGGTTTGTTTACAACCAGCGTGGCCACCAAGTCCGGCGTGTTCTCGAACTTGACCCGGCAACTGCTCAAGTCCGCGTGCTAGTCGATGAACAAAGCAAGACGTTTATCAATTACTCGCAGAGTTTTTTCCTTCAGTTTTTAGATGATTCGAAGGAAATCATTTGGATGACCGAAAGATCTGGCTGGAACCATTTGGTGCTCATCGACCAAAGCTCCGGTCAAGTTAAAAACGCCATCACGACTGGCGACTGGGTTGTGCGTGGGATTGAACGAATTGATCTCGACAAAAGACAAGCTTGGGTGCGAGCCAGTGGCATGGTGGCCGGGCAGGACCCGTACTACGTGCATTTGCTGAGAGTCAATCTTGACGGGACCGGCTTGACGCACCTGACAGATGGTGACGGGACTCATCAATGGGATTTTTCTCCCACGCAACGTTGGATTGTCGATCGCTACAGTCGGGTTGACATGCCGCCGGTAACGGAACTTCGAAATGCGGAGGATGGACGAGCTCTTTGCAAATTGGAATCGGCCGATTGGTCGGACTTACTAACAACGGGTTGGCAGCCACCAGAAAGATTTGAAGCATTCGGGCGAGACGGAGTTACCAAGATTTATGGAATCATTTTAAGACCAACGCACTTTGATCCTAGCAAAAAGTATCCCGTGCTTGAGCACATCTATGCGGGTCCTCATTCGGCCTTTGTTCCGAAAGCTTTTGGTCTTCAATTGAACTTGATGGAGATGGCTGAGCTTGGGTTCATCGTCGTTCAGATCGACGGAATGGGCACGTCGCATCGCTCGAAAGCTTTTCACGATGTGTGTTGGCAGAACTTGGGAGACAGCGGTTTTCCGGATCGCATTCGATGGATTCAAGCTGCTGCTGCGGCGCATGCTGAGATGGACTTGACACATGGAGTCGGCATTTGGGGAGGCTCGGCTGGTGGTCAAAGTGCTCTTCGAGCGTTGCTCGCACACGGTGATTTTTATAGTGCAGCAGTGGCGGACTGTGGATGCCACGATAATCGGATGGACAAGATCTGGTGGAACGAGCAATGGATGGGATGGCCAATCGGACCACACTATGCAGAGCAGTCCAACGTCACTCAAGCCCATCGATTGCAAGGCAAACTACTTCTGATCGTCGGCGAGTTGGACACCAACGTCGATCCTGCGTCTACGATGCAAGTGGTCGGCGCACTCATCAAGGCAGACAAAGATTTTGATCTGTTGGTAGTGCCTGGGGCAGGGCATGGAATCGGCTCGGCACCGTATGGCGAGCGACGCACGAAAGATTTCTTCGTGCGACATCTATGGCATCGGGAACCTCGCCAAGAATAGTTTCTGCCTGTTCGTTCTCGCTTCGAAAATTTACCGCAGGTGCACTAGCAAAAACGCGGCCTGTGCTTGCATTCCGACAAGTTTGAAAGTCGTAAGGCGGGTTGCGGATGAACCTTGGCAGTGGGTACGATGTTTGCTTAAACAATGTCTTGTCTTTTTCGTAGAGGTTAATGCAATATGCGATCTAATATCAAAGCTCACATCGGTCGATGGTTGGCTTGTTTGATTGCCTTCACAACGACTTGCAATGGAGTGGTATCGATGGCCGATGAAGGCATGTGGTTGTTCAACAAAGTTCCGGCGGCTCAGCTTAAACAAAAACACAATTTCGACGCCACTCAAGAATGGCTCGACCATGTGATGTTGTCGTCTGTGAGATTCAATTCCGGGGGCTCCGCATCGTTTGTGTCCTCCAATGGTTTGGTGCTAACCAATCATCACGTCGCATCCGACACGCTCTACAAACTTTCTTCGGAAAAGGCGAACTATCTGAAAGATGGATTTCTTGCGTCTAGTCTCGAAGAAGAACAAAAAGCACCGGACCTGGAGCTAAATCAGTTGGTTGCTATCAAGGATGTAACCTCCGAAGTGAACGCCGCTGTTCGCGACACCATGGGTGCTTCTGAGGCTGGCAAGGCTCGCCAAGCAAAGATGGCCGAGATCGAGAAAAAATCGCTTGATGAAACAGGCTACCGAAGCGATGTGGTCACGCTCTACGGCGGCGGCCAGTATCACTTGTACATGTACAAAAAGTACACCGATGTCCGATTGGTTTGGGCACCAGAAACAGCAACAGCTTTCTTTGGTGGTGACGCGGACAATTTTGAATATCCACGTTACTGTTTGGACGTGACTTTGTTTCGCGTCTACGAAGATGGCAAACCTGCCAAGATCGAGCATTTTTTGAAGATGAACCCGGACGGGGCCAAGCAGGACGATCTCGTATTTGTCTCGGGCAATCCCGGCCGAACGCGCCGCATCTACACGCAATCAGCACTGGAGTTTCAGCGCGATCATCGCTTGGTACGGCAACTCGATATGCTGCGTCGCAAGGAAATCCTGTTGCAGCAGTATGGACTCGAAGGCGCAGAGCAAGTGCGACGGGCTCGCGACGACATGTTTGGAATTCAAAACTCCCGCAAAGCCTACACCGGAATGATTGCCGGACTTCAAGACCCTAGCTACATGGAAAAACACGCTCAGTCGGAACGCGATATGCTTCAGAAATTACAATCGGATTCCAAGTTGTCGGCATTAGCTTCAGCTTGGGCAGAGATTGAAAAAGTGCAACAACGACGGAAGGAGCTACTTGGCCAATACGGTTCGATGAGCAGTCGGCTCTACAGCATTGCAGAGACTTTGGTCTTGATGGCCGCCGAAGACAAGAAACCGAGCAATGATCGATTGCGTGAATTTCGCGATTCCAATCGGGAGTCGATGGAACAAGAATTGTATTCGCCCGCTCCTCTGTATGACGATCTCGAACGCGTACAATTGGCGGACGAACTGGCTCGTTTGTGTGAGAATCGTGGTGGCTCCCACCCCGTCGTGCTTAAATTGCTGGCCGGAAAGTCTCCTCGCGAACGTGCGGCCGAGGCAATCGCAAAGACTAAGTTGTTCGATGTAGAGGCTCGTAAAGCCGTAGCCAAAAGTGGCTTGGACGGAACCAAATCGTCAACGGATCCATTGATCGAAATGGCTCGTTTGTTTGAAGAAGAATATCGCCGACTCCACGCCATCAACGATGAATTGGACGAGCAAGAACGTCAGGCGTACGCAAAGATTACGCAGGCCAAGTTTGCGATCGAGGGCGACCGCGTTTATCCTGACGCCACGTTCACGCTCCGCTTGGCCTTTGGCAAAGTAGCTGGCTACGAAGTCAATGGGAAAGAAATCGGCGCGACGACCAACATGGCTGGCGCTTTTGAACACGCGAAGAAGCACGGTGAAGTTGACCCGCATGCGTTGCCAAAGAGTTGGCTGACTGCAGAGAAGAAGATTGCTGGCAACACTCCGTTTAACTTCGTTTGCACTGCGGACATCATTGGTGGCAATTCAGGCTCGCCCATCGTCGATCGCGAAGGTCGCATGGTCGGAATCATTTTCGATGGAAACATTGAAAGCTTGACTGCGGACTTTTATTACACGGATAAAGTGTCTCGCGCTGTCGGCGTACATATTGCTGGAGTTCTCGAAGCACTTCGTAATATCTACGGGGCTGGAAAGCTTGCCGATCAGATGGGCAAATAAATCTACCCGCATGCAATAAGCTGTTTTGCTTCGAATCAAGAGTTGGAATTAGCCAGCCCGTGTCTAAAGCCGGTCTGGCCCTTTTTCTAGCAGAAGCAAGACTTTAAAAGAGCATTCGTCCGTTCCCTCCACAAACTTTCCATATTTCAAACCCCGTCCATATCCTCCCAACCCAACCCTCACTCTTACATCTAACTTCGAACTTCACACCGAGGCAGCTACGTGACAGATTTTTGGAAAGCCGTTGTACTGGGAGTTGTCGAAGGACTAACAGAGTTCTTGCCGGTTAGTTCGACGGCGCACATTCGGTTGTCACAGGACTTGCTGGGCATTTCCCTCGAAGACGGCTTTTGGAAAATGTTCGCCATCGTCATTCAGTAGGCGCTATCTTGGCGGTGGTCGTCGCATTTCGAAAACGTTTAACAAACTTTGTCCGCACTTATCCAAAGCATACATCTGGCAAATGGTGGAATCATCCTTTGTCATTGGTCGCGATCAGTTTTGTGGTAACCGCCGTGCCGTGTTTTATCATCGATGAAAAGATTGGGGAGATGCTCGAGAGCACGACCGTGATGGGATGGGCTTTGCTCATCGGAGGCATTCTGATGTGGATTATCGACGTAGTATTTTCGAAAAAAGCCACAACAGATACCGTTGAGAAAATGAACTTGCGGCAGTCCATCGTGATTGGTTTCGCACAGATCTTTTCGGCCGCCTTTCCAGGCACCAGCCGATCAATGGCGACTATCGCTGGTGG
>JANMNK010000612.1:0-14087 GCA_031373875.1 Pirellulaceae bacterium
ATGCAGCGGTGCGGCGTCCATGGTTCGAGCAATCGCCCGCGTACCGATATCCCAGACATGCAACTTGCCCATTAGATCACCGCTGATCAACTCACGGCCATTCGGATGGAAAAGAACCGAATAGACATCGCGTTCATGGCCGGTCAAGCGACTCAATTCTTTTCCTTCGGCTGAATCCCAGATCGCGATCGTTCTGTCATTGCCACAAGAAGCGAATGATTTGCCATCTGGAGAGAATGCGATATTGCGAATCCAACCGCGATGCCCTTCGACAATTCGTATGGGCTTTGGTTCTGCGTCACTCATCGACCACCAAATCAATTTGCCATCGCATCCACCGGAGATGAGAGTCGTACCGTCTGGTGAGAAAGCCAGCGCATGCACCCAGCTATCGTGGGCTTTCATGACGACGGGGGACGGTTTCTCTGCTGCCATTTCCCATCGTTGGAGCGTGAAGTCTTCGGACGAGGTGACGGCGAATTTTCCGCTTGGGTCGAATCGGCAAGCAAGAAGGGGTCGTGTGTATTTCCACTCCGCGACGACGCGAGCTTTCGTGATGTCCATAGTTTCTAACGTCATGGGGATTCGCTCGTTTTCCGCAAAGTCTTAGGCAATCACATCCCAAACGGGCTTGGCAGCAGGGTCGGCCAAGGGCATGTCGCGACCATTCACGTCGATCGACTGCGTGGAATCGACGCCGACAGCTTGGAGGTAAGTGTGAAACAAGGCTCCGTGGTCGACTTGGCCCTCGGTGACTTCGGTTCCATCCTCGTTGGTCTTACCATAAGCGATTCCTCGCTTCACTTTGGCACCTCCCATCAGCACGCTCCAAGCGCGCGACCAGTGGTCGCGCCCGTAGTAAAGGTTGATGTTGGGTGTGCGTCCAAATTCGCTGAGAACCACAATCAGAGTCTGATCGAGCAGGCCGCGTTCCGAAAGGTCGGCGACAAATGTCGCGAACGGCTGGTCGAATTCACCAAGCTGCTCCAAGTGGAATCCGAAATTTTCGTTGTGCGTATCGTAGTTGGAATGGACGACTTGAATAAAAGGTACGCCCGATTCCAGCAAACGACGTGCTAACAAACAATGGCGACCAAAGTCATTCTTGCCGTACCGCTCTTGGTCTTTTTCGGACTCTTTGGAAACGTCAAAGGTGTCGCGACGCTGCATTAGCCGCAGAGCCTGCTCGTAGGAATGCGTGTACGCTTCGGTAATGGCCGTTCGGCGTTTCGACAAAAACTGTTCGTTGATTTGCCGTCTTAACTCATGTCGATGTGCTTCCACGTCTTCGGGGATATTGTCGGGTCGAACGGAGTAGTTTGGAGGACTGCCTCCGCCTAGCACGACACTTGCGTATTTTGGTCCCAAGTAGGCTGAATCGGAGTTCCGACCACCGCCACCGGAAGGCGTGATCATGATGTGCCCAGGCAGTTCCAATTGCTGGGGAGTCAACATTCGCGAAGCCACTGCCCCGATTTGTGGATAGTCCGCGGCTGGTGACTGACGACGACCGGTCATCATCAAGTAGGCGCCTTTGCCGTGATCGTCTTCGGATGTATTGACGCCCCGCATCAGACAAAGATGATGCATTTGTTGCGCGGTATAGGGCAACAGCTCGCTTATGTGGATTCCTGGAACACTGGTGGGAATGGCTCTGCAGGGGCCCCCCGTGCTGCGACCTGGTTTCGGATCCCAACTTTCTATTTGACTCAGGCCCCCGTGGAGGTTGAAGACGACGACCCGCATGTCTTTTTGCTTTGTCTGTTCTGCCGCAGCGCCTCGCGTTATCAAACCGAGGGAGCCCGCCATAGCTCCACCGGCAAAGGAGCCAAGGAACTGTCGGCGAGCTTGAAGATGTTCAGTCGATCGACAAGCATATTTAGCGATTGGTGGTTTCATAGCGGACTCAACTCCCGAATGGATTGGATGCACCAAATTCAACTTGGAAAACTATTGAACGAAACGAAACTCGACACCACATAGGATGGCCCAGACAAGCTCTTGGGCTCGCGGACCACGTTGTTCGGGGGCGCAATCAAGACTCTTAGAAACAACGGCAATTTCCGCGTCGCTCGGTTTCCGACACAGAATTGTCTCGTAGAGGTCGTGCGCTGCTGTTGACAAGTCGGTTGCTTTTGCGATGCGCTCGGTAATGTTGTTATTCCCCGCAGCGCTCCAGCTATGGATGACACCGCCATTGGACATGTATAACGCTTGCTCGGCACTTGCAAAAAATGCGTCAGCTTGACCAGCACCAGGTGCGAACAAATTCGCAAACGTATCGGTATTTCCTCGAAGCTTGTCGAGAGCCCGACGAACCACGATCCGTTTGCGATCCGTCAATTGCTGTTGCGTCGGAGGTGGCTCAACTGGCAGTGGTTGTTGTTTGTCGAGCTCAACTTGCTCATTGGCAATCGACGAATCCATGTGCCCCATGACTCGTAATAGGCTCCAGCAGAATTGCTCCGGCGTCAGGGGTTTCAAGTTTGCCGCAGAAGCAGTTCGCCAGTGGTGTTCCATCACACTGGTTTGCTTTTCCACAAGTTTGACTTGTGCATCCTCGAACGAGCGGCGAACCATGGTTGCGCTCGCAGTTGCTTGGTCAAGCATCGTTTGCGCTGCCTGTACAGCTAGGGTTTGTTTTTCGAGTTCTTGTGAAGCCAGAACGAGAGCTTGATCTTTGGAGGTCAAATCTTCCGTGGCCTTTTGCACTTCAAGCTGCACCTGCGTCATGTTCGACTGGCGAGATTGTGCCGATTGGGATAACTCGTTAATTGCGGCATCCAGACTGCCCGCTGTGGAAACCAATCTTGAAGCGTCGACCAATTGCATTCGCGTCGCATCAAGTTGCTTAATCTCGGTCTCAAGTTGAACAACACGATCCTGAATTGTCTTTTGAGCCGTAGCTGACTGTTCCCGCAATTGAGACGCTTGTTCTCGGGTCTGAGCGGCCGCAGTCGCTGCATCCTTTGCCGTTGTGACTCCTTGATTGTTTGCGATGACTTGCGCATCTATCGCCGCTATTTGCATTTCCAGTTTCGGTAAATCGCCTTGCAGCGCTATCAAGTCATGCAGATTCTGCCTGTAATATTTTTCGCTTTGCAAAGACCGCACCGTTTCTCGCTTGGTCCGCCAAGCTTGTCGTAGGGCTAATTCTTGATTGCGGAGCAGTTCCAAATCCGAGCGAAATCCACCGACTTTTTGTGCTAAAGACAGCGCCGACAAAGCAAGTTCTTGTTCCGATTTGCCGCTGACGTCGAGGTTCGTCTGATTTGTTGCAAGCGCCGCTTCCAGTTTTGGCACTTCCGCGATGGAGGCATCCCTTCGTTGAACAGCCGTTTGAATCGCCATTGCCAGTTCGGGGTCGTCTTTGCCTTGGAGTGTTTTGACCTGTTCCAACTTAGCGGTCGCCTCAGTCAACAGTTGCACTTTGTTTCGCTCATTTTCCAGCAACTTGGAAGCCGAGTCGCGAGCTACTGTCGCTTCGTTGGTTTTTTTGGTCAGTTCCGCAAGCTTGGCATCGACTGCTTTCAGTTCGTTGACGACGACTATCAACTCCGCTTCCTTGCTTTGTAGCATCGCCGTGCTTTCCTCTCGAAGCTTTAATGCCGATTCTTCTTCCTTGCTGATCGCTTCGATCTGCGTTGTCACGTCGTTCATGTTCTTTTCGAGGGTCGCGATATCCACCGTCGTAAGGAGCGATGGATTGGACTCAAAGGGAAGCCAATGTGCCCGTTGATAGGCTTGGGTCCGTGCGATTTCGCTCAGGAAGTTTTTAGCATCGAATTTGAGTTCAACCAGTCCATCCGCAAGCAGTGCCAAGAGCTGTCGATTTGTTGATGGATTATCGGCATGGTGCATGTCGACAGGATCGACCACACCCTTGGCGAACATCATCGACCATAGCCGATTGGACCAGTTCTCGGCAAAGGGGCGGTACGTTGGGCTTGTGATCATTTCCGCCAATTGTTTGCGTCGGCTGGACAGAGGTAGTTTTGTTACTTCTCCGAATTGTGCAGACGCCGGGGTTGGTTGAACGCGATCACGTGGAACGAGATAAGTATCCCAGACGGAAATTAAATGCGGCGCTTTGGCACCAATCAGGCGCAATTTGCCTTTGTCGAAGACGGACTCAAAAGAACTTTCGGAAGCCGGGCGTTCGACGTAGAGATTGGCTTTTTGATCTTTGCCTTCGGCGTCTTTGTAAGGCACTTCTTGCACGGAACTAGGAGAGAAAAAACTAAGTAGACCTTGGTAGTCTTGCTGCAAATAGTCGTCGATATTGGGATGATCATGGCATTGGGCGCATTGCATGTCGCGGCCGAGAAAGATACGTCCGAAATCACGGGTGACGAGATGCGGATCGCCATCGCGATCAAGGAAAAAACGTTGCGAAGGCTGCTTGTCCAATTCCCACCATGGCGCGATGATCATGTCGCGAGTCCATTGATCGATGGTCGTGGAACTGTCGACAATCGAGCGAAGGTAATCGATCCATTTTTGCCGGTCGACACGCTTCGGTGCCCGACGTTCCATGAGTGTCAAGTCAAGCCAAGACACCATTCTTTCTTCGAAGAGAGGGTCCGACAGGAATTTGTCGATCCAGACTTCTTTTTTCGAAGGGGAGTTATCGCTCAAGAACTCGCGAATTTCGGTAGACGTCGGTACCGAATTGCGCAGATCGAGTGACAACCGGCGCAAGAAAATCGAATCTTCTGCGGGGCCCGTTGTTAACGGATCGTTCGCTTGACCGAGGAACTGATCGATACGCTCGTGAAGCGTTTGTGCGTGTGCGACTGTCGCGTTCAGCAGCCCGCCTCCGACGACCAACGCACAAAGTGCCAAAATGAATCGGCTACGTTGGTGGGCGACATACCAATCACGACCGTCGCGTCTTGCGGCGGTGGAATTCATTGCGAGGTAGGTAGGATGTTAAAGGTAGGAAGGTTTGGTGGGATTTGCCAAATCAGGGTGAACCCAGTCCTCCAAGGACGACTCGGCATTTGATCACATTCTCTTTAGCCGGAGTGTCAATTGCAATCGGAGTTCGTCGAATTTTAGATTAGGGCGAGGTTTCTGAGGATATTTCGTCTATTTATCACCCAATAGAGTGCCTTTCCAATCGAGGTCAATTCTTGCTTGCCAAACTCTTGCAGCAATCGAATCCCGCGAGTCGACTGGCCTAAGAGGATCTACACCTGTTTCTGGAGTGCAAAGACCTCAACGTTTACTCCGGGGCAATAGTGAACCAAGTCAGGCGGTCGGGTGACTGGGGGCAATCCGGCCGCTTGGCAGATGGATTCTTCGCAGTGAAGCAAGGTCGCTTCGTGAGCCTCGTAGGGCGCGTGATGAACGTGCCCCACATGGACGAAACCGTTTCGTTCGACAAAGAGCAAATATCGTTCGAGAAGGAAGAACTCGATTGTGTTGGGCCGCGATGGACCGAGACACGCACCGGTAGAGTAGGCGACCGTGAGATCAGCGGGTTGGCCGAACCGATGGCTTTGATAGTTCACGTTCCCGCCTTGTTTGTTCATAGCCATCCTTGCATGAAAATATGGCAAGCTCCAGCCCCATCGAGCAACTTGAACGGCTAACCAGTTGGCTGCATCGAGTGAAAAGAAATAAACACCGGGTCGGCCTTGATAATGAACGTACGTTCGAAGATTTGATTCAAGAAAATCGAAACCGCTCGTGAGCTTCCACCAGGAAGGACGAATCGATTGCATCGCAAAGGGAACGATTCCCAGATAAGCTTGGTCATGGAACGTGTCGATTTCGAGAGACGCTGGCACAACTTGACGAAGTACTTCGACAGGAACGGTCCAGTGCAAAAACAGCAGCTCACGCCATTTTTGAAATCCTGCGGACTTACGATTCGGGCGAAGGGTAGGAGACCGTCGGTCGATTGACGATTCGTTGTGGGGTTCGCGTGGATCGAGCATTTTCAGGGTCAGCCCTGCTGATAGACGAAGTTGATCTATTTCGAATTGTCGAGATCAACGGTTCGCGGATTAATCTTTCCGCTTGAGAATACCGACGCTGCTTTGAAAATATCGCTGTCGGCGCGAGGTGACCTGGGGGGCCGCTTCTTTTTGGGCTGTCATGAGATCGGACAAATTGGACTGACAAATCCTGCAGCCTACATCTCGCAAATGGAAGTCGATGTACTCTCGTTCTTCCTGCATGAGTGCCCCCAACAAAAAACTACCGATCTGCTGGCGAGTGGGACAACTCAGGCGATGGCGGCGCCATATTTCGCCGAGGGTGTGGACGCCTGCATCACGCTGCCCAGTAAGATCGGACAGACGACGAAGAAGTGCCGGGTCGCTACGAAGTCGCTGCTCAATGGCGGCCATGTGCTCGGGCGATAGGCTCTCATCGAGGTAAGCTTGTAGGGTTTGGTCAGATACGTGAATTGCCATAACGATCCGGTCAATAGGGCAGGGGTGACGCCTTTCTATTCTATTGGAACGCCAAGTTATTGGGCTAGTTGCGTTGGAAAAGACCAAGTCGACGCGAAATTATCTGGCAAATGCTGCGGGAATGTTGCGGGAACGCAGGTTTTATCGATAAGCGCCAACGGCCAAGGTCACATTCTGTCCGCCAAAACCAAAGCTGTTATTCAAGGCAATGTTGATTTTGGATTCTCGGGCTTTGTTGGGAATATAATCCAAATCGCAATCGGGATCGGGATTTTCCAAGTTGATCGTCGGTGGCAAAATACCGTCGCGAATCGCCAATAGACAGACGATCATTTCGGTCACGCCCGCTGCGGCGATCAAATGTCCCATCATACTTTTTGTGCTGGAGATAGGTACGCGAGGAGCCAATTCACCGAAGACGCTTTTGCAAGCCGTCGTTTCCACTTTGTCGTTGACGGTTGTGCTCGTACCATGCGCATTTACATAACCAACATCCGACAGATTCAGTTTCGCATCGTTGAGCGCCTGTCGCATACAGCCGATGGCACCGCGGCCTTCGGGATGGATATCGGTAATTCGATACGCGTCGGCAGTCGATCCGTATCCGAGGATCTCGCCAAAAATCTGGGCGCCGCGACGTTTGGCCTGTTCAAGTTCTTCTAGTATGACGATCGCAGCACCTTCGCCGAGCACGAATCCATCGCGCAATCGATCAAAAGGTCGAGAAGCCTTGGTGGGTTCATCGTTGCGAGTGGACAGGGCCGTTAACAGACTAAACCCTGTGACGCCGAATGGATGAATCATGCTATGTGCCCCGCCAGCGATCATCGCATCAACTTCGCCGCGTCGAATCAGTTCGGCTGCCTCGCCAACGGCTTGGCTGCTAGCCGCACAGGCGGTTAGGCAATTGACGTTGGGACCTTGAGCATCAAACATGGTGGCCAAATGCGCGGCTGGCATGTTAGGTTCTTGTTCGAGTTCGAATTCTGCATCCAACGTGGTCATGCCGCTCTGAATGTACGTAGCCAAATCGAATTCGCCGCCGGCGACTGCTTTGGCCATCATGCTGGTAAAGTTATAGAAGTCTTGATTGCCCTCGCCAGCACCCATGTAGACGCCCAATCGAGTTGGATCCATCTTGGAATCCAAAATGCCGGAGCTACGGATTGCTTTTAGTCCAGCGCCAATTGCAAAACGCGTATGCCGTCCCCGGCGACTCCATTCTTTCTCGTCGAGACCATATTGCGAAAGGTCGTAATCTCGGATTTCAGCAGCGATGCGAGTGGGATAATTCGCAGCGTCAAAAATAGAAATGTATCCAACTGCAGAACGCGATTGTTTTAGCGCACTCCACATGGTCTCAACCTCGGTACCGAGAGGATTGACGACTCCCATTCCCGTTACTACAACTCGTCGACGCATAGTGAAACTCTCAAGCTCTTCGCAAACAACGTGGGACTCACCACATTTTACAATTTAGTTATAGCAGCCTCAGCGTCTAACAGTCGCTTGGGTGGAGTCAATCGACGTCCTTCTTTATCAACCGCGACATCGTATAGACGTAAAGTCCTCAGGGTGCGCAATAAATCCTGAGGGGGGAACAACGGCGTAGAACCGAACTTTTCACCAAGGAAAGCAAAGGCCATCTCCAGCTCCGCTTGCGGCTGGCCATCGCAAGTTACGGTTGCCGAGACGATAGCACCAGCAGGCTGGATATCTTGGATTACCACGCTGATTTTTAACTGATCCCCAGCGATGATCAGTTTTTCAAAGCTCGCCTTGTTAATTTTTGCTAGCACGACACGCTGGAGATACTCGTCAATTTCCGCTACCAGCAGGCCGCCCGTCTGAGCGACGCCTTCGACAATCAAGGAATGCGGATAATGAGGGTATCCCGGCAAATAATCGTCGAGCGGTTCCTCGGCCAAAGTCACGTTCTTAATTGCCGAAGCACGATCCGCGTGTACAAATTCGACGAATCGATCTATCCAAAACCAACGCATGGTATCAAGCAGTTCTCAAGAGTGGTATCAAGTTGTGGTATCAAGTTGTGGACGTCAGAAAACATTTCAGCAAAAGCTTGATACCAAGAAAATTGCTCCGCGAACAACTGATGCCGTTCTTGAAAGAAGTACCCTACGTTTCAAACGTGCTCGTTTGTTACAACTCAATCTCAGGATCGGCCAGCGGGTTAAAGCACTCACTTGGCAGAACAAAACCTAACGCCAATGGGTTGAGGTTAAGTTCCGTGATCCGATCCTAAGCTTGGCAGTTTCAAAACACCGAGTTTTCTTAACCGCCAATTTTTGATTGCACGTAGCTGCACAAGTCTTTGACGGTCAACAAATCGCCGAAGTCCTGAACCCGTGGATTCTTTTCAAACTTGGACAAGTCTGCCCAAGGCATCCGGCTTCGCAATTGTGCCAATCCTTCTTCGACAACCTTGCCATCCTTTACGAATTGGGAATTGGTAAGGATGTCTTCGGGAAACAACTCTTCGCGCGGAATCTTGATACCAAAAGCCTTTTCCAACTTGAACACGATGTCCAAAAAGTCAATGGACTCGGCTCCTAAATCACCGACCATAGTGGATTCTGGCTTAACTTCTTCTTCGTCGACACCCAGAGCGTCCACTAGAGCGTTTTGAACCTTTTGGAATATTTCTTCCGACGTGGCTGCCATTGTTGTTTGTTTCCTAATATGTCTCGTTTAATCGCTTCTCGGCGTCTTGGATGCCGTATCCTAAAACCCGATTCGAGTTCACCAAATCCAACTTATTTGTACGTAAATAACTTGTTTGGCTTCGATTGAATAGCCCTGTTTTCTAGCAATTTGAGCCAGATTTTGGAAGATCTAAAGGCCCTTTGCCGCCTTTTGCCCGGAAAGTTCAGTTTAATCTGCCATCAACTCAGCCAATTGGCCCTGCATGCATGCTTTCGTGAAGTTGTTTAGATTTCCCAACCGGCTGTCAATATCCTGTAAATTCTGGGTTTCGATCAATAAACGGGCTGAAAATGAAGTAGCCTCAGCCTTTCGACCCGATACTTTTATGGTGTAGAGGTTGCCATCGACGTTTTGTATTTCTCCATGAACTTCGAGGATTTGCCCGGGTTGAACGAAATCCGCAAACTTCGCATTCCGAATTTCCTTCAAAACACAGGTCGTATTGGCAAAATTCTCAGTCGCCCGAACAAGCCAACTTGCAGTCTGAAATGCCGCTTCGAGCATCAAAACTCCTGGCATTACTGGAAAAAGTGGGAAGTGATCGCGCAAATAATCTTCTTCGCCGCTCAACAATCGTGTCGCGACAATTTTCTTGCCTGCTTCCAGTTCGACAATTCTGTCGATTTGTCGAAACCGCATCGTCTTGCTTTCCACAATTTCCCGCCTTCGTTCGCTAGTAAATCCAATGGCTCGTTTCTGGTTTCCAATCAAACTCCAACTTGCCGAATCATAGGCTAAAACGCTGAACCGCTGTAATTCAGGTTTCCTGGATAATCTGATTACAAGCTCGCCAAGAATCAACCACAAATGCATTCGACCATGAAATCCGCTCAACTATAAGAATTGCTGATCGAATCAAGATTTCCTCGCAAAGCAAAGAATTTTCGAAAATAATGACGATGATGCACGGATATTGCCCCTGCAAATTGTGATGCACTTCGTGCCTTGCTACAGTAGGAGACATGATGCGTAAAGGAATTCCAGTCTCGCCCGGCGTCGCTATCGGGACTGCATATTGCATTCATGAAGTCTACGTGGATCCGGACAAACCGAATCTTAATCCGGGCGAAGTCGCGGGCGAGATTGCTCGTTTCGAGGCCGCGCGAAAAGAGTCGATCCAAGAAATTCGCTCGCTCCAAAACAAAGTCGAGCGACAAGTCGGCAAAGACGCCGCTGCGGTCTTTGCAGTCCACGAATCGATTTTGAACGACCCGATCTTTGTCAGCAAAGTCAAACAGTGGATTCAGAACGAACATTTGCCTGCACAAGCTGCGTTGGCTCAGATGCTTGAGCACTACGGGCGATTGCTTGACCGTTCGCATGATGATTTCTTGAAGGATCGCTTGGGCGACATTCGCGATATCGTCATGCGACTGACCAGTCACCTTAGCGAAGCCCTCGACGAAGATACGGGGGTCTTGCCTGGTCCGTTGATCGTGGTCGCCGATGAACTGTTACCAAGCCAAGTCGTCATGCTGGGGGATCGACCTGTTCACGGGATCGTCACTCAAGCCGGTAGCCAGACATCGCATGCGGCGATCATAGCCCGCTCGCGCGGTATCCCTGCCGTATCGGGAATACCCGGCATTCTACGATCGACCAAAACAGGGGACGTGATCGTTGTCGACGGCCGAGATGGCCATGTCTTGATCAACCCCGACCCCGAAAGTTTGGCCGCCTATCGAAAACTGGAACGCGAATTTTTTAACTTACGCGATCAGTTAGCGCACAATCGAGATCAACCTGCAAAGACCGCTGACGGGGTTGAGTTGGAACTGTTGGCCAATATCAACGGTGTAGCCGACGCCAAGACAGCCATAGCCATGGGTGCCTCCGGGGTCGGATTGTATCGAACTGAGTATCTTTATTTGACTCACCCCGATGTGCCCGACGAAGACGAGCAAATTGACGTGTACCGCCAAGTCATCGAAGCGAGTCCGAATCATCGAGCGACCATCCGCACTTTGGATATCGGCGGAGACAAAACGATACCGTTTCTCGGTCGCCATCAACACGAGATGAATCCCTTTATGGGATGGCGCAGTATTCGTTTATCGTTCGAGCATCCAGAATTTTTCATGACACAAATTCGTGCGATTCTGCGATCTGCGGCAGTCAAGACTTCGCCGAAATGCGACGTTCAGATTTTGTTTCCTATGGTAACAAACCTTGAAGAATTGCGAAAACTCCGGACGATGGTCACGCGTGCACAAACGCAACTACGAAAAGAACGCAAGGCTTTTGGTAAAGTCGACTTCGGAATGATGGTCGAAGTCCCTGCTGCCGCCGTCATGATGGACCGTTTGTTAGGTGCCGTCGATTATGTATCCATCGGCTCCAATGACTTGGTTCAATACCTCATGGCGGCCGATCGCGATAACCCCAAAGTGAGCCATTTGTGCCAACCCTTGTCACCGGCTGTACTGCGTGTACTCGAGAGCGTCATTCGTATCTGCCGCGTTGCTAATCGACCAGTTACCTTGTGCGGCGAGATGGCAGGACAGCCAGCCGCTTTCACGCTGCTTCTCGGCATGGGCCTTCGCCGGTTCAGCATGAGCCCGGCGTTCATTCCTTCCATCAAGGAACTCGCTTCGCACTTGACGATTGAACGCTCGCAAGCCATTTTGAAGAAAGCACTCAAGGAAACGACAACCAAGAAAATCAATCGGTTGCTTAATGAACAATTGCTGGCCATCGCGCCCAACCTCGAGCCTCTCCTAACGAAGCAGTAGACTCTCTCGCTTTACCTCTCAACCCCGGTATCTTCGCGCCGTGGTATCTTCGCGCCCATTCTCTGTCGGCGCGGCCGGGTAGGTTTATGACGCGTATGAGATGCTTAATGAGAGCTTTCTCCGTCATCGCCTGGCGTAAATACGCTATTTGGCACGGGACTAATTCTCACCGAATTCGACGACATACTTTTTAAGGTTGGGTTACAAATTGTTCAGGTATTGTCTTTCGAGCCGACATGAAAAATCGATTATCGACACATCACAGCAAAGAAAGGATACGCGTTGGAGCGGCAATCGCCGAACTCGCGATGGCCTTGCCTATTTTGCTTGTCGTATTCGCATTTACGGTCGACTTCGCGCGAGTTTATTACTTCACGCAAATTGTTAGTGACTGCGCTCGAAATGGTGCGATGTATGCGAGCCACCCCGACCTTCGTGAGCTGTCTCCCTACGAGACGGCCGAACAAGCCGCATTGGCTGGTGCAGATAATTTGTCCCCTAAGCCAACGGTTACCAGCCAGACGATAAAAGACACAGCCGATACAGAATTGGCGGTCGTTACCGTCAAATATCCATTCAAGCGACTGTTCCCGCTCATTATCAAAGGGGACTTGAATATCGAATCGACGAGCCGAATGCGCGTTTGCCCCGCAGGAGTCGAAGATGATTAAAGCACTCTTCGCCAATACCTCTCTAAATCCCAGTCGATCCCAAAAGCAAACGAATCGATGTGGCCCCAAACCAAATCGCCAAGGAGCAGCTGCGGTTGAATTCGCGGTAGCCGGCTCGTTAGGACTGGTGATCATCGGCGGACTGATGTTCTTGCAGTCGGTAGTATTTCACTATCACCATATTGCAGCGCTAGCGCATGAGGGCGCTCGATGGGCTTCGGTGCATGGTGCCGACTACCAAGACAGATACGATCAACAAGTGACTTCGGCCGACATACTTGAGAGTGCAATTCGACCACGCGCTCAGCAAATGAATCCGCAAAGACTGACGTGCAACGCTGTGTGGGATGATTCCAAAACGCGTGTTAACGTGACGGTCAGCTATCCGCTAATCACTCTGGGATCGATGAGTCCGATCACCATATCGTGTACTTCACATATGCTCGTTTCCTATTGATTGAGGTCTCAAGTATGTGTTGCTCTAGAATATCCAATCGTTCCCCCAAGCGTCGCGGCGGGGTGTTGATCTTAGTGGCATTGTTCATGGTCGCCATTATCGGATGCGCCGCGCTGTCAGTGGACTTGGGGCGGCTGAACCAGGAAAAGGTACGCGCCCAGGCGGCCGCCGACGCCGCTGCCGATGCTGCTGGGCTGAAACTGAACGAGAAGATGTCGACGAACCGTGGCTATGACTTCGATGGTTCCGCTCGCGCAATCGCGCTTTCTCTCGCCTTGGCGAACGGCTTTGCTTCGAAAGACGTGACCATCAACATCCCGCCGACGAGCGGTCCCAATGCAAACCAGCCGGGTTACGCTGAAGTTTATATTTCGTCGCAAATCAACGGCACGTTTAGCGCGGTCTTTGGTGCCCGTCAACTCACTGCAAAAGCGAGAGCCGTTGGCGCGGGGACGCTGGTGGATTCCAACGCCGGTCTCTTGGTACTGGAACAATCGAAGAAAAAAGCAGCGTTGGCCATTAAAGGAAAATCGTCCTTGCTCGATGTTTCGTCCGATATCGTCGTGAACTCGATATCGTCCAAATCCGTTAAGGTCGGCAAGAAAGGTAGCATCAAGGCCGCCCATCTCACAACCTCGGGCGGCATCGACCAAAAGTCTCGCGGATACATTAATGCAAAAGTCACCACTGGTGCCCCCGCTACCCCCGATCCCTTGGCAAGCGTCCTCTCTCCACCCGCCAAAGGAAGTTCACGGAAGCAAAAAGATTTCTTGACTACCACCGGAAAGACCGAAACGTACAACCTCAAGCCGGGAAACTATTCCGAACTAAAATTCGATTCGGACGATATTGTTAATATGGAAGCAGGTGAATATTACATTGATGGTGGGGAGGTGTCCTTTAACCAGTCGTCATCGCTCAACGCATCTGGCGTTATGATTTATTCCAATTCCAAGAAGACGATTAGATTCAAGACTTCCGGCAGCATCCGTCTCTCACCGCCCACGAGCGGAGAATACAAAGGCGTCAGCTTGTATTTTGATCCCTCCAAAAAAGGAAAGGTTCAATTTGCGAAAGG
>JANMNK010000761.1:0-6389 GCA_031373875.1 Pirellulaceae bacterium
TACGGCTTAGCTAAAAATGGGAAAATCATTAAGGCGGAATCGCTTAATTCACACCAAATCCCAGAAAAGATCATTAATTACTATAAAGGTGGAATAAAATTAAACCATACGATCATTATTTCATCCGTTGTCCCAAAAATCTCTTGACGCGATTCGGTAACGCGTCAAAGCTCTCCGAGTAAATCAGGAAACTGCACGGAAACTTAAAGAGTTTGGTTTGAAGGTCGAGTTCGTACAGGGAACGGCCTCGACTATCGCGAGGCCCTCGAGTCGAAAACTCCGTAGCAAAGCCAGATGACCCGGATATGGGTGACGTCAGCGTGATTTCATCTGCCATGAGCAGAAACTTGAGGAGCTTTTCCGAAACGCCTGCTATGCGTCGTTGCGTCGTTTCACTTTCGAAATCTTGGGGACGTTCGAGCGCTTGGTTAATAGCTTGATCCTGATACTCGGCTGTTCGTGATTCGAAATTTGCTCTCGTTATTAGGTTGTGAACTTGAGTTTGGTGCTCCATAACCATCAGCGCCACGAGATCGCTCGATGGCCGCAAATACTTGGCAGGCATTACGGACTCAGGAAGCGTTTCATTATTTTGCCCTTGCTCCTTGTCGATCCATCCCGGCAAGCTTTCATCGCGGCAAACAACATTTCCCAAATGTTTAAGGTCCCCGTGTCTGCCCGTGACATACCAACCTCCCCACCGCTGCTCAAAGGGGCTTGTGTGATCTGTCACAAATGTGGGCGTCCCAGAAACAATATGGCCTGTTGGACTTGCGTACACGGACCGAATGAGAAATCCAGGAACTCCTTGTGTTCGAATCGTGCCATGGCATACTAAGCATTGGCCCTGATCGCGAATGATCTTCGCAGCTTTTTTCTTCGAGTAATCCAATGTGTAGAACGTGGCACCTTGCTCCGGATCGCTTGCCGCCAGTTCCAGAATGTCACTGTCTCGAACCCAACCGACGTAGGTATCATCGTTAAAGTAAATCGCGCGAGGCCGGTTCGGCGTTATTTTGTGGATTTGAAAACTTGTCTTTGAAAAAACAAGGGTTTGAGATTCGGGCGATATTTGCAGTTCTTTGAGAAGACTTGGAAGTAAGCCAAATTTCGAATCCACGTCCAATTTTATTTTGCCGCTTTCAATTGCTTCGGCAAGTTTCGCCACACGATCCGTTCCGGGTTTTCGACCATAGTCGATCGGTGCCGACTCAAAATCGAGTTGAGCATTCACGGGCGTTATGTAGTGGAGCATCCATGCGATGACAAGTATAAAAATTTTCTTGGTTGATGACATGGCAAGTCAAATCTCCTGATTCAATTATCTCTTATCAAGTCTAGCTTTGCTGGATATGAGACTCCAAGTGCGAATCCACGGTTAACTCAAATTTGCTAGTTAAAACAGAGAGCGTAGCGTTATTGCTCGCCGTCTTTTGACAAACTGCGTCACTATGCCATCTTCCGGGTTGTCCTAATTCACTGGTTCGCGCACGATGTTTGCTGTGAGCGACGCGATCCGATAGCAAAATGAAAAAGCAAATAGAGAAAGTATGCGATGGCATGGGAAGTTGAACAGAAATTTCGCGTCTCGAACTTGAATGCGCTCAAATCGAAAATCGAATCTCTGGGTGGACTGCCCAGTAAGGTCGAAAATCAGACCGACACTTATTTTCGACATCCCTGCCGTGATTTCAAAAAGACCGACGAGGCTTTCCGTTTTCGAACGATTAATGACGAAACATTCGTAACCTACAAAGGACCACGACTCGCAGGCCCTGTGAAGACGCGGCCCGAAATTGAGCTTCCTATCGTTTCTAATACGGTCGATCAATGGCGCACGATCTGGCTGGCACTAGGATTTACCATTGCCGCAGACGTTCGAAAAGTACGTCAAAGCTTTTCAATTTTGTGGCGGGGCACTTCAGTTGTAATCGCGCTGGACCAAGTAGACGGGCTCGGCAGTTTTGCAGAGGTGGAATTGGTTATCGAACAAGAAGAAGACTTGAGCCAAGCACACGAACTGATCCAGTCGCTTGCACAAGAACTTGGTTTGACAGACTTTGAAAAACGAAGCTACCTGGGGCTTGTTTTGGACCAACTACGTCCCGAAACGCAAACATGAGTTGCGTTTAACCAGCGAACTTTTCTTCACCAAACCATGCTTAATAAGCTTTGGCGGCACTGCTGCAATTCGTGCAATGCAAAATGCACCCTTATCACTGCACGTTTAAACACTGAATCTGAGCTAGCAAAGATTGCGTTACTAACTGATCAGAAAAATCCCCAGCCGATCTAATCTTTTGACTTACAGCTTTTCGCAATAAACGACTCTTTTGCAGTCCAAATCTGAAAAATTGGTTTTTTGAAAAAGTCGACTTGACCCAACACTCGACCTGCCTCTATTCTCCGCTTCGTCAGTGAGTGACTGAACTCAAGGACGGCGACGATGGAATGTGATCTGCATTAAGTTGTGATCAATAACACGACGCGGATAGCGAGCGAAACAAGCGCATGGATGTGGCTTGCCAAGCTCGAAACAAGCATCAAAGCGAAGCGGATCATTCGCAAGGAAGTGAATTTTACCGTTTCTTAAACTTAGCTCCCGGAATTGTAGCTCTAGTCCTCAGCCCCCCTGGGACTCGTTCACTTCCGGGAGCTTTTTTTATGCCTGCATTTTTGCAATTGCTTTCAGCGCGAGCTGAAATTCTTCGCTACCGGCACAACCGGCATTCTTTGATCAATGATCCAGCCCGTATCACGTCATAATCGATACCTAAGGACTAAGTAGATCCGCTGTCCAAGCATCTGCTTGCAGTCTATTAGTAGCATTCCCGCATGAGCGAAAAATTGCTTTCGTGCATTTGCTTGAGTCCCTATCGAATCGTGCAATGATCAAGAGCAACAGGCACCAACAAACGCATGAGGCTGACCACAAGTCGGCGAAAAAACGCATGCGCGATGGCAAGCCATTTTCGCTTGTAGTCGCTGCGATTGCGTTGTGTTGCGTGCTTCCTCGCATGGGACTTGCTCAACTGCCCGCGACATTTCCCACTTCCATTTCGCCGTCGCACCCAACCGCCGATTTGGTTGCGTTTCGTCCGCATCCAAACGCCGTTGAACCGGTCGACATCGTCGCGATGGATGCACAAGCCCATGATCCACGTCAATTTCCAATAAGTGCTAACAACCTCCCAAGTTACAACGGGAGTACAGAGGAGCATGCCGCACATGCCATAGAGTCGACGCTCTCTCCGGACCAAATAGCGCATCTTGCAGCATCACGATCCACGACCGCGAGATTGCTTCGAAGCCAAGCTCAAACAAATCGCACGACGAGCCGTCACAAATCCGATGACGAAACAGCCGCTTTGTACGACTGCTTTGTCCAACTGCAAGCGGATCGGCAAGCTCAAGTGTCCGCTGAAAAAGCTCTAGAGGCCTATTACGGCATAGCTGCTCTGACAGCAGCGTCACAAATTCAACGCGAACTGATTCTCGAAATTGACGATTTAAAGGCAACGTTGCTGTCGATTGTCGACAAGGGACTTGCCGTAGGCGATCTAACTCAACTTGATCGAGCCCGTGTTCAAGCACTGGATGCTCGTTTGCAAAGTGAATCCGGCCAGTCCAAGATCCGAAGTCAACTGTCTTTGTTAATCGGCAATGAATGTGCCTGCGTTCTCCAAATCGACGGTCTAGAGCAGCCATCGCTGCCCGCTTCGGATGTCTGCACCCTCATACAGCAAGCACTTTGTAGTCGACGTGATTTGGCGGCCTGGGTCTTGCTTGGCGATCGATTGAATGAAGACAACCTTGAACTTGCAAGTGGTGCCTTGAATAGCATTACGATGATTCCGTTAAGTCCCATCGTCAGCAAATGCGGCATCTTGGAAAAACTGACCGGCAGCGCAAACGCCCGCACTCAAGCTGAGGTCCGGAACCGCCAAAGACAAATTCAAGAATTCGAATGCTCACTTCGGAATCAGATTACTGTCGAAGTTGAGGTTGCTTGGATTGACACCACGACCGCGCTGCAGCGTTGGGAATATGCAAACCAATCAATCGCCAGTTGGCGCGAACGACTCGATCAGTTGGACCGCGCTGCTGAACTTGGCAAAGCTTTTCCTGAAGACAGAATTACGTCGAAACTGGAGTTGAAGAAATCTCAACTCGAACTCGTTCAGCGTTGGAACGACTTCCAACAAGCGAAAGCAAAACTTCGGCTTGCAACCGGTGATCTACCTACACGCTAATCGCCACACGATTTCGGCGACCTTACTGCGTAGAATTTTGCCGTTCGTCATTCCTCATCAAGCGATGGAACTGGATCATCGGGTGGATCAATCGACGCTACCCATTTGACGATCATGGTGGCGTAGCTACCGCGCGGCAATGAAAAATGTAATTGGACGCTATGACGCCCGCGATGCAGTTCGTCGGCGGAAAACTCGTACGACATGTCCGGCGAGCCCAACCAACACTGACGCACGCCCTTGGAAAAAAATGTGTCGCGTGGGAATTTGAGTCGCAACTGATTGACGCTCATTCCGATCCCTTCGAGGATAACATCGAGTTTCGCTCGCGACTTTGGTTCCCATTCACGTTGTCGCGCCGATGGAAGGGGCAATTCCCAAGTGGCCAACTCCAATTTTTGGTCGGCCGTCATTTGTTTGGGGATGGTCAGGCTACCACATTTGCTAGGAATCTGAGCGCGTTGATCGGCGGGCAAAAAATCATCCAGCATGGCACTCAACCAGCGATTCCAAAGATAGCTCTGGAAGGCCGCAACGTAAATGCTTCGAAGATCGATTCGAATGAGCGCAATAGCTCGACGAAAATCTGTGGGATGATCGCACAGGTAAGTAACAATGCTCCGGCGATGCGAACGATCCAAACGCTCTTTGCACTCATCCCATTTCCCCCAGCACTCGCGAAGGATTGCCTTCTGTTCTTTTTCGCGAGGACGGTCGTGCGTATTTTCTTCGGCCAGCGCCAAATAAATTGCTCGTTCGTAATCCGCCATGCACCACGGTTGGGCAACGAACTGACCTGACGCGCCAAGCGAACCGAAACGCTGGTCGTCGAAATAGTTCATAATGCCCGACTCGCGCAATAGCTCGAGCCGATGTCGATACTCTCGAACTTGTTCCTGACGAATCCCTCGAAGGACAATATCGAACCGATTAGCTTGGATATCGTGAGGTAGGAAAGCCCGCTTGGCTTGACCAAGATAAATTAACGAAAAACTGCGATCGACGAGATCTTGGCGCGGTCCGTCGTGGATCGTGATCGTTTGACGCGTACATGCATGACGATCTTTAAGTCCGCCGTAGCTCACTTTGCTGCGACTGAGATTCCATTGGCGAAGGATAGCCTGAATCGCTTCTGGCGTTCCTATCGATCGCTTTTCAAGTCGGTATGCAGAAAAGGGTCCCGAATCAATTTCGAACTGGGTGATCTCTTCGACTTCAAAATCGTCCGGCAAGCTCTTTAGCTTTACGGACGACCTATTTTCACTGGACCGTCGCTTTTGGAATTTTGCCATTAACTACTCTGTCTGCCCGTTGGCATCATCCGACGGATTTACGTCTTCGTCGTTCTCTACCTCGGGACTAGCAGGAGGAGCAGGCAAGTTCACAGTACTCGGTGCGGCGACGATATCGACCTCTGGCACATCTTCGCTAGGAACGCGAACGAGCGCCATCAAAGCGTCCGATTCGTCCAAACTCATGATGCGGACTCCCTGCGTGTTTCGGCCGATGATGCTGATATCAGAAGCCAATACACGTTGGATTTTGCCTCGTACCGTCATCATGATCAATTCATCAGAATCCTCGACTCGAGTGATTCCTACAACGGGACCGTTACGTTTAGTCGTCTTGATATCGATAACGCCCTTGCCACCGCGGCGCTGCGTTCGATATCGTCCGGACGAACTTGCATCATCCGACTCTTCTTCGACCTCAACTTCTGGCTCAGGAGCATCTGCTATTTCATCCGCTTCCTCGTCGCCCGTGACTGGGGTTTCGGGCAGTGGTTGGATTTCGTCTCCCGGACCGAAATTAGTTCGTTTGCCATAGCCGTTCGCGCAGACTGTAAGCAGTGTTGCCGTCGGGTCAGCCACAACCATACCGACGAGTACATCGTCTTTTTTCAACCGTACGCCACGCACGCCCGAAGTATTTCGCCCCGTCGGCCTTACGTCTTGTTCCATGAACCGAATTGCCATACCGCCCGCGGTGGCCAAAACAAGCTGATCATTGGGTTTTGTAATAACAACGTCTACAAGCTCATCGCCATCCTTTAATTTGATAGCGATAATACCGCCTTTTTTCGGCCGCGAGTAAGCTTCCAAAGGCGTTTTCTTGACAAGCCCCTTCTTGGTCGCC
>JANMNK010000779.1:0-14979 GCA_031373875.1 Pirellulaceae bacterium
CCTATCAGCCGCTGGCCGATTGCGGTCGTCAAAATCGATGGAACCAAATAGATCATGTACCGAGGCTCGACTCAGATCGTTTTGGTTCCGGACGTTCAACTGAATGGCGATGTTTGGCTGCCACAAAAAGTTGCTTTTCCAAAGGCCAAGATTCCCTCGTGGATACCGATCTCACCAAACGACAGTGTCGGAGATTACGCAAGGCGATGCGCGCAGGCTTGGTTGAATTCGGAAAATCTTGATTGGCAACGCCCCATGTTCTTGGCCGGTTTTGAAATAGGTGGCCCAATCGCAATCGAAGCTGCAGACTGGTTGTTTGCACAGGGCATTCCGGTTGCCGGTGTGTTGCTGATCGGCAGCTATCGAGACCCCAAGTCTCTACTGCGAACGACTCGATGGCGAGGAAAGCTGATAGGGATGTTGGGCGATCAAGCGATTCGACAAGGTCTTGCACAGCGGCTTGCAAAATCCTTGACGTCCGAAGGGATTGAGGCCGAGCTAATCGAAAAACTGGTAGCTAATTTACAAAGTGCGAGTACATCGCTTTTTCGATGGTCACGCCAAGCCGCTCTCCGGTGGCGGCTAACGACAAGCGACGTGAACTCCCATCTCCCTATCCACCAGATTCACGGACGCAGGGACCGTTTCATTCGTCCGCCGTCAATTGAGCACGCCACGATCTTGTTGCAAGGCCAGCATTACATCTCGCTGTCGCAGAGCGAGCAAGTCAATCGATGGATCGAAGCAATCTTGAGAGATTTTGATTTGCGCCGCAGTAACGAAGCGGGTAGTTGAAGAAAACGCGTCTAGTCAACTCGCGATGGCTCGAGGATATTTCGATGCTATGAACACGATCGGCTTTCGCGGTTCCGACTTGAAATTGCATTTTAGGAACCGGACGGTTCGCGCCGAACCGCTGGAATTTTGATGAAAAGTCCCTGGAAAATTCGTTTTACTTTTTGAAGAAAGTATCGATGTCCGTTTGTTCGAATTGAACCAGCATTCCGCCGATTCTTTCGATAGTCTTCATGTCGTCGGTGCTCAGTTTCCAGTTCGGCAGGATTCGACAAGTAAGCTTCGTTTCTTTCCCTTTGTAGCTGGTCATGCGATCCAGTTCCTCTGGGATTGCAGTTCGCTCGCGGACGACTTGGTTCAATTGAAGGCGAAGGAATGGTGGGCGCGATGGCGGGATAATCGCGTTGATTCGAGCTGACCAGTCAGCAAAAGTGGCGTACTGCTCCGAGATTGATGGATCAGGTACACTCATCACGCGGCACTCGTATTTGAGGTTTTCGTTACCCACCACGACAACGTCTTCGGAAGTAGAAGTCAAATTCGACGTGGTCAAGACTTTGCTCAGCTTGGGGTCCATTTGAAGGAGCGCAGCCGAGACTTTTGTTTCCAACTCGGGCATGCTGAGTCGAGTCTGAATTTTGCGAGAGCGGTCGATTAAAACAATTCGCGATCGGACAGGATCGATGACGGTCACTTGGCTGCTGTCCAAGTCGTCCAAGTCGTAGTAGACGCCTTCGGAAAAAAGTGTCAGCGATCGCTTGATTGGTGGTTTGGAAACGTCATCGTAAATATCGGTATTGATACGAAAAGCTGCAGGATTTCCATCTGCCGACATGGTTTCTCCACCATTGCAAACAACAATCGCCACGATAGCAATTAAGATAAATTTGAGGTTCAACGACATCCTCTGCATTCCTTGCACTCAGAACTTGACGAATCCAAATCTCAAATCGGATAGCTACTACAATTTGTTTTTCCAGTCTAGGCCGAAAACAATTCAGTCAATCGTTGCTAGCATTTCGCCATTCGAAGTCGCGTTCGAATAAACCTTTTTCCATTCCGATTTTTACCGTGAGAATTTGAGTCGCGTGATGATTGAAATCGAATTCGCACCCAGTTTTCAAAGGCATGCGGAAACGGCCAAGATGCAGATCGAGGCTCATTCGCTCAAGTCGGCGCTACAGGAAGCCTTCCATCTGCTGCCAGCACTTCGTGGGTACGTGTTGGATGATCAAGGGGCCATTCGTAAACACGTTACAATTTTTATAAATGACCAAACAATCGCGGATCGCATCGAATTGTCGGACTCGTTGCGTGAGGGAGATCGAGTTTACGTTTTCCAAGCTTTGTCGGGAGGATGAAGATGACCAGTACGTTACATGTAGGCACCCGCAAAGGTTTGTTTCAAGTTGCCAAGCACAAGGGAGCTTGGCAAATTGTAAAAGCGGACTTTTTGGGAGCACAGGTTCCGACCCTTCATGTTTCGCGCGATGGTAACACGATATTTGCGGGCCTCAAGCATGGGCATTTCGGCGCGAAGATGCATCGTTCATCGGACGGAGGAATAACTTGGCAAGAGATCGCAACGCCCGCTTATCCGCACAAGCCGGATGATGTTCCCGACATTATCGATCAAATGCGGAATGTCGCGATTCCGTGGTCGCTTGAGTTAATTTGGTGTTTAGAGCAAGGCAGTGACGGGCGATTGTGGTGCGGAACGATTCCCGGCGGCTTGTTTACTTCGGACGATCAAGGCGGTTCTTGGCAACTTAACATGCCGTTATGGATGCTTCCAAATCGGCAGCATTGGATGGGCGGAGGCTACGATTATCCCGGAATTCATTCCGTATGCATCGATCCCAATGACCCAAAGAAAGTAACCGTGGCCATATCGTGTGGTGGCGTTTGGCAGTCGCGGGATGGCGGCGTGACTTGGCAGAGTCGAGCGACGGGGATGCGAGCGGAATACATGCCGCCCGATCGAGCTTTTGATCCTGACATTCAAGATCCCCATCGCATGGTCCAATGCCGAACTTCACCCAACCATTTTTGGGTCCAACATCACAATGGTATTTTTCGCTCAGCGGATGAAGGAGCGAATTGGCAAGAGATCGCGTACGTTCAACCTTCTGGATTTGGATTTGCCGTAGTTGTCTCGCCCCATGATCCCAATACCGCTTGGTTTGTTCCAGCCGTCAAAGACTCGGATCGATATCCTGTCGATGGGCAATTCGTCGTGACGCGAACGCGAGATGGTGGCAAATCATTCGAAGTCTTGCGAAACGGCTTGCCTCAAAGTCACGCTTATCATTTGGTTTATCGCCATGCCATGGATATCAGCTTCGCAGGTAATATTTTAGCGATGGGATCAACGACGGGAGGACTTTGGATTAGCGAGGATGCTGGCGATCATTGGCAGCACGTCACATCGGACTTGCCACCTATTTTCACTGTTAGGTTCTAAGACGTCGGTGTTCCAATTGTTCCTTGGAACACAACTACAAAAAAATACAAAACGTTACTGAGCAAGCGATAAAACCGTTAGACGTTGCTGGTGAAGAACGCATGACAAGAATGACTAGGCGTGATTATTAGCGTCGGAATGCTAACTGCAAATGGAAAGAGGTTGCGAGGATCTCTCTTTGCAACCTCTTTTGCGTTTTTAACTGACCTAGCTGCAAACCTACTACTTACCGAGGAATTGGATTTGGAAGAGGTGGCAGATTGCTGGGAACATTTCCTCCGGCCCCCGATAACTGCGATTGATCCATTGACGTTGGCAATTCCCCCGGAAGCCCTCCTCCAGCTGAGCCAGGGAAGCCTCCACCATATGGACTTCCTCCACCAAATGGATTTCCTTCACCATATGGACTTCCCAAAGTTCCGAGAAAACCGCCGGTAGGGACAGGAGCGCCCGGAAAGCGACCCAATCCTGGTTGACTAACATTTTCGCCCCATCCCAGACCATTCGCGTCGCGCAACAGTAGATCGACACGATCACTAACGATACGGTCTCTTTCCGAATTTCTTCGATCATGAAGCTCGCGGAGTTTTTTCACTTGGGCCTCAAGTGCTTTGATTTCCTTTTCGCGAATCGCCTGCCGCAGATCAAAATGTTGCTCAACGGTTTCAGCCAGTTTGCCAATCAACTTTTGCTTTTCAGACTCATCTTCCGAGTTACTGTACCTGTCCATGATTTGACGTGTTTCGTAGGCCAGTCGTTGTTCGGCTTGCACGTGTTCAGAAATCATACCGCCGGGCATACCCATCATACCGCCGGGCATCGACAAACCACCCCCAATCATTCCGCTCCCCATTCCCGGACCGCCTGCCATTCCCATGCCACCTTCCATTCCTGGAAGGCCTGGCAATCCTTCAGAGGGCGTTCCTGAATTAAGAGTTGTTCCTAGAGGCAGACTGCCTGGTGCTTGTGAACCACCGACCCCACCATAACTTGAATTATCACTGCTTCGTGGCCGATCAACCGGACCCGGCTCGATCATGTCGCCAGCGGGTCCACCTCCGAGAGTTGGTCGAGATCTATTTGAGTCTCGCTTAGGTTTACGCGACAAACTACTATTTTTCTCGAGAATGTTCGCGGCATTAACAGTGGCACTTGGCAAATCCACATCTTTGGCAGGGTTATCTGTCGGTGGATTTGGATTAGCTTGCGGTGCTTGTCCCTGCGTGCCTCTCAACGAGAATGCCAAACTCCCGACGATAAGGACAGTGCCAACCATCACCATTGCAAATTGTCTTCTCATTTTATTTACTCTCCTAAAAACGGTTCGACGTGATTTCAGTATCGTAATCTCTCATTAACTCTTCAATGCGATTGCCAACCGACCGCAATTGCTGCTCAAAAAGATTTGAATGATCATCACTCGGAGGTTGATGTAAGTCAGCCCACAAAGACTCGGCTTTGACTTGAGCACTTTGAACCTCGGCGTCATTCCAAGTCGGTATTTCAACAGGTGCGAGTGTAAGCGGCTTTTGAAACTCTCGAGTTGTATCGGTTGTGTTGAGGCTTATTTGTTTAATGACTCCGTATGTTGCCCCAGTTATGGCGATCACAAAGAGTGCCGCTGTCAGCCAGCGACTAACTGTATTTGAAGTTGGCGTCAATTCTCGATCGACGATCCAATCCCTAGCAGGTTCTCGAATCGACCCTGGATTTTGGTGATGCGCGATTTCCCGTTCAAGAATCTGGGCGACTGTTGCCGCATCTTGAAACCTCTGCTCTCGCGTTTTGGACATGAGTCGCGCGACAAAACTTTCTAGCCAAGCAGGCGTCTCGCTGTTTTGCTGAACGACTCCCCGAGGCATGTCATGGACAATACGTTGCATGACTCCATAGACCGTCTCGGCGCGAAATGGAGTGTGTCCGACGCAAAGGGTATAGAGCAGTGTTCCCAAGCTAAAAAGGTCGCTTCGGTGATCGCATACTTCGCCTCGAATTTGCTCGGGCGACATGAACGCGGGCGTACCTGCCAACATACCGCTACGTGTAAAGCTGGCTTCGCTGGCAACTTGGACCAAGCCAAAGTCGGCTACGCGAACACGCGAAGTGCCACGATACATGAGCACGTTTCCTGGCTTGATATCGCGATGGACTAGCCCCTGTCGATGAGCGGCATCGAGTGCCTTGGCAATCTGTAGACCGACTTGCATGACGTCGATCGCCGAAAACGATCCTTTCTCTGCGATACGTTGTTCCAGAGTCCCGCCATCTGCATATTCCATAACAAAATAAGGCAGTCCTGCATGCTCCGCGACCGCGAAAATCGGTATTACATTCTCGTGCGAGATCGAAGCCATCGTTTGTGCTTCGCGGGCAAACCGCTGACGAGCGGCACCGACATGTGCCAAACTGGGTTCGAGCACTTTGACTGCGACGTTGCGATTGAGGCTTTGATCAAAGGCTTTGAACACAACTCCCATACCGCCGCGGCCAATCAGTCCGATGATTTCGTAATTCCCGATGCGCCCCAACATGCGTGGGTCATCTGTCGGATGCAACAAATTGAAAATGGCTGTCGTCTCAGATTGCTCCACAAATACAGAAGTCCGATCAAGGCTGGCTGAACTACTGCGAGATGGCAATTGCGTTCGTGTGGAATTTTCATTTTCGGGATCGAACTCCAACATGGATTTGGCCATATCCCAAGTCGCTTTATCGCAAGCCAAAGTCTCCAGTTGGTCTTGGCAGCGAGCACAATCGGAGAGGTGCTCGACAAATTTTCTTTCTTCCGGCGGAGTCAAATCACCCGCCAAGAACAACGCCGTGTTTTTCGATAGGCAAGCTTTAGTCATGATTGTTTCTCCAAAGTGGAGATCCGTTCTCGTATTCGGGCGATGGTCCGACATTTGGCTGCGTAGACCGAACCAATCGACATATTGAGTTGCTTGGCAACTTCGTCGGCAGGTTCGTTGACAACAGAGGTCAACCAAAAAGCTCGCCAAGTCTGCGGCAATATTTCTTGTTGCACTTCACCCGCCGCCCAGCAAAACGCCCAATCGCGCCAATCTCGTTCGTCATCCGAATCGGAATCAAGTTTCGCAGCGACGTTTTCCAGGGAACCGCTTTCGATTGAACCGTTGTCGTTGCCAAGTGCTCGTTGTCTTTTTCGAAGTGTAGCCAAACACAGCCGGTGCATGGTCGTCACAAGCCAAGTTCGAAAGCCGCCTGTTCTGCCTGTGTTGTTCCACGAAGGTGCAACTCGGTGAACAGCCATCAAAACCTCCTGGACTACCTCTTCGGCATCGGCGGGCTGCAAAGCACGACTGCGGGCGAATCGGTAGATGGCCTGCTCGTACAGTTTGCTGAACTCGAGCCAAGCCGTCTGGCCGTCGGATTCGGCCAACCGCATGATTAGGCTATGTCGAGTATCTGGGAGCAGTGCCATCGTTCACTCACAACAATTCGGAAATCCAACACTCGTGCATCGCAATCAACAAAACGACGCAAAACAATCACCTGACCAACAGGCACACGAAGTGTAAGCTGGTACATATTGAATATGACGTGGTTTGGAGATTTCTTACACGACAATCCGAGAACTAGGAAAAACTGCGAGCTTGGCGGAATTCGACCCCGCGACGTTTTTTCACTTGATGCTATTAATTCACCCAAAAGTACCAATTACCCTGCCGATTACCGTCTTGAAATACTCAGAAACACGTAAAAGGTGCGTGAATTTCGTTGAAGAATTCAGAACTCTTGAGGTGTTAAGTTGTTTAATTGATGTTATCGGACTTGGAATTAGTTGGCTTTTCGTTGCTTCGCAAATCAGTTTTGGATGCTGCGTAGCCCCGTACAAGACTGGCAAAAATGCACAAATCAAGTGATACTGGCACATGGATTAACTCCGGCTTTTTCGTTCTGTAAAAGAGTCTACAGATCAAGACAACGGATATTGCCAATCAGAAAGCAAATAACTTGGCGTTGAAGTATTAAGGATCAACATTTGGGTTACGACAATAGGGTTAGTAAACCTCAAGCGTTCTGGTCAAGCATAGGAATTTTCTCGCCAACGCCTTCCCACCCTCGGACTTCTCGTCCCCATTGAAAACTAACCGAAACTTAGTCATAGGAATTCAAGATGAGCATGTATTGTATGAGGCGACAGTTTTTGTGGATGTCGACTGTCGCGACTGTCTTTTGCGCTTTCTCGACTATCAACCTCGCAGCGATCTACGGTCAGACGGCGCCCGATCCAATGGATTGGCCTCACTGGCGTGGACCGCAAATGAATGGCACGTCGCTTGAAAAGAATCTCCCCGAATCGTGGTCAGTAGAAGGCGAGAATTTGATTTGGCGAAAAGAAGAATACGCCTCGCGTTCAACACCTGTTTACATGAATGGCCGCGTCTATGTCGTTTGCCGCGCTTTTCCAGAGACCACTCAAGAAGGCGAAAAAACCGTTTGCCTCGATGCCAAGACGGGGAATCTGATTTGGGAAAGCATACACAACGTTTACCTTTCCGATGCACCAGCCGAACGCGTTGGTTGGTCCAGCGTTTTTTGCGATACAGAAACGGACAACGTCTTTGTGCTTGGGCTGGGATGTTTGTTCCAGTGCCTCAACGGCAAAACGGGCGAAGTCATCTGGGATCACTCGATGAGCGAAGAATACGGCATGCTCTCGACATACGGTGGCCGAACTAATTTCCCCGTCGTTTTCGAAGACTTCGTCATCATCAGCGGCGTTATGACGGGATGGGCCGACACGGCAGTTCCCGCTCACCGATTCGTCGCCTTTGACAAACACACCGGCGCTGCTGTTTGGCTCCTTAGCACAAAACTACGACCCGAAGACACGACGTACAGCACGCCCGTATTTACTGCTTTCAATGGTCAATCCGCCATGGTTTTTGGATCAGGCGACGGAGCTATTTACGCTGTTCAACCCCGAACAGGAAAAGTCATTTGGAAATACCAAGCTTCGACGCGCGGTATCAATACGACGCCGCTTGTGGACAACGGAATCGTCTACTGCGGACACAGCGAGCAAAACACGGCGGATACTTCGGTGCTCGGAGCAATTTTTGCATTTGATGGCAATACCGAAGGCGATATTCCAGAAGACAAACTGCTTTGGAAATCGACCAAATCCATCGGCCGCAGTTCGCCCCTCAAAATCGTTGATCGCCTGTACGCCGTCGAAGATGGTGGAAATCTCTTGGTGATGAACGCGACGAACGGCGAAATCGTACAGGAAAAGAAGATCGGGCGAATCATGTTCGGTAGCCTAGTCGCAGGTGATGGCAAAATCTATGCCTGCGATAACACGGGCCAGTTCTCGATCATCAAACCAACTGCTGAAGGGATCGAAATCGTTTCAAAGACACGTATCACCGACGAAGAAGTCTACGGCTCGCCAATCATCTCGCACGGCCGAATTTTCCTGCCGACAACAGGTGCACTCTACTGTATCGGCAAAGCCGATTTGGAACCTTCGATCGATCCCGCTCCTGCAACAGCCCAAGAAGCTCCTTGGGGACAAGACGATCAAGTTGCCCAAATTCAACTGGCTCCTATCGAGCTCATGCTGGCTCCCGGACAAAAAGCCCGATTCCAATTGCGAGCTTACAACAAAGGTGGCCAATATCTCAAGCTGATTGAATCGGCTGAGTTTGCAGTCGATGGCGGCGGCGAGATGTCACCGGAATTGATCTTCACAGCACCAAATTCCACGACCCAATCTGCGTCGATCATCACGGCCAAAGTCGGCGAACTGACCTCAGTCGCTCGTGCACGCGTGATCCCGCCACTTCCTTGGTCGTTCGATTTTTCGGACAAAAAAGTTCCTGTGACGTGGATCGGTGCGGCTTATCGTCATCAACCTAAGCAACTCGACACCGATGACGTCCTTGTCAAGATCACTACGATTCCTAAGGGAACCCGCAGCCAGTCTTGGATGGGCTGGACCGTCCTGCATGACTACACCGTGCAAGGTGATTTCCGAGCGGTAGAGTCGAATGGCCGGTTGCCGGACATGGGTTTGATCAATCAACGTTACACACTCGATCTTCAAGGAACGCAAAAACTCGAGATTCGATCATGGACTTCGCGGTTGGAATTGCGGTTCGCCAAGACGATTCCGTTTGAATGGAAACCCGATGTTTGGTACACGCTGAAATTCCAAAGCGAAAATGCTGAAAATCAAGTCACTTTGCGGGGCAAGGTTTGGCCGCGTGGCGAAGCCGAACCCGCCGAATGGCAAATCGAAGCTTCGGATGCGACTCCTAATCGAGTTGGCAGCCCAGGCATGTTTGGGAATTCGCAGGATGCAGAATTCTATATCGACAACATTTCCGTCACTCCTAACCCACCGAAAAACTGATTGACGCGTGGATCGCAGACAAGCGATTTGCGTTTGAGCTGCATTTTCAAAAAACAAACAAACTCCCTTTATTTAGGACTCGAGATTTATGATTCGAAAAAACCTACAACGACTAAGCATGCTGGCGGTGGCATTGGCCGCTTCGTTAACACCGGCTATTGGCCAAGCAACTGATCCGACTGAACTGGCTTTGGCTGGAATCGCAAAGTTAAAGGTCGGTCCACGCGACTGGCCGCAATGGGGCGGGTCGAGCGAACGTAACAACACGCCTTCCGGCGAAAATCTTCCACTTGAGTGGAATACTAAAACTGGCAAGAACATTCGTTGGTCGATGAAGCTTGGTTCCGAGACGTACGGCAATCCTGTTGTCGCCAATGGCAAGCTCTACATCGGCACCAATAACGGGGCCGCGTATCTATCGCGCTATCCCAGCACGGTTGACTTGGGCGTGCTGCTTTGCTTTGACGAAAAGGATGGCAAATTCCTTTGGCAACATTCCAGCGAAAAACTGCCGTCCGGCCGCGTGAACGACTGGCCGAATCAAGGAATTTGTTGTGCTCCGTTGATCGATGGCGAACGATGCTGGTATGTAACGAGCCGCGGTGAAGTCGTCTGCTTGGACACCAACGGTTTTCACGATGACGAGAACGATGGCCCTTTCAATAAAGAGCCAAACGAAAACAAAGATGAAGCCGACGTTGTTTGGAAACTGGATATGATGAAGCAATTGGGCGTTTTCCAGCACAACATGTGTAGCTGCTCCGTCACCTGCGCCGGTAACCTGCTGTTTGTGAACACATCCAACGGGGTCGACGAAGGACACAAGATTCTCCCCGAAGAAAACGCTCCGAGCTTTTTGTGCCTCAACCGCGATACTGGTGAAGTCATCTGGACCGACAACACACCAGGTGGAAACGTTTTGCACGGTCAGTGGTCATCTCCAACTTATGGAATGATCGGCGGATCGCCTCAGGTCATTTTTGGTGGCGGCGATGGCTGGGTTTATGGCTTCGCACCCGAAGGCGAAAATGGCAAATCCAAAATGCTTTGGAAATTTGACGCCAATCCAAAAGACTCGATCTACATGTTGTCCGGTCGCGCAACCCGAAACCACATCATCGGCACCCCAGTGCTCTACAACGAAAAAGTCTACGTCGCGGTTGGTGAAGACCCAGAGCACGGCGAAGGCAATGGTCATCTTTGGTGCATCGATCCAACCAAGCAAGGCGACGTTAGCCCAACCCTTGTCTTCAACGCCAAGGATCCAAACACGCCGATCGCTCACAAGCGTTTGCAGGCCTTAGACGCCAAAGCGGGTGACCTCGAACGACCCAATCCGAACTCAGCCGCAATCTGGCACTACCCCGGTAACAACCCCAAGAAATTCGAAGAAACCATGCATCGCAGTTGCGGTACCGTGGCAATCAAGGATGGACTGCTGTTCATAGCGGACTTTAGCGGTGTGTTCCATTGCCTTGATGTGGAAACGGGCAAGGCTCATTGGACTTTCGATATGCTTGCAGCATGTTGGGGTTCGCCATTGATCGTCGACAATCGCGTTTACATCAGCGATGAAGATGGCGATGTCACTATCTTTGAATTGTCCAAAGAGATGAAGCAACTCGCAGAAAACAGCATGGGTTCTGCGGTCTACACTTCGCCGATCGTTGCGAACGACACCGTTTTTGCTGCGAATCGAAACCGCGTTTTCGCAATTCAAGAAGGTATCCAATCGACACCTTCGAAATAAATGGCTGCGACAACGCGTTGAGAAACGGCTGGTGTTGAACTACCGTTGATGCGTTTTGCATGTTTTATCCGCAGGTGGCGTCACAAAGATGACGCCACCTCTTTTTTTGTACCGACAGCCCCACTAAGCTACTTTGCATGATTGATCTTTTCCACATTGCCGTTGCCCTTGGCCCCTTGGCCATTTACTTCTTGCTCATCGGTTACATCCGCATGCAGAAGAAACCGTTGGTTACAACCGGCGGCAGAGAGCTTGCCGCAATCGCTTTTGCACTGATTGGATTTGCAGCGATTGGTCCGATGGAATTGTTCTTTCCGAGGGCCGCCGTCATGTGGCTTGGCTCTAAAGTTTGGCTGTTAATGTCGATCCTGTACGCGCTCAGCATGATGCTGGTCATCTTGAACAGCCGACCGCGAATCATCGTGTACGGATTGGATGCCGAAGAGTTGGGTGACTATCTCCGGCAGGTCTTTGCGCGTTTGGACCCACATGCGCTTTGGTTGGGCAACAATGTCGTCTCTCCTGCGCTAGGTATTCAAGCCATCGCCGAGTCTGCAGGCCCCGGCAAAGTAAGCCACCTAGTCGCTACATCGCGGGCTCAAGATTTCGATAGCTGGTTAGTGGTCGAGCGCGAACTTGCTGGGCTTCTCAGTCCCATACGAGTTTCAAACCGCAGGGCAGGGCAGTACTTCATGTTGGCCGGATTGATACTGTTGTGTATCTCCGCGTTTGCTCTGCTAAAAGATCCCCAAGCAACAACCCAGGCAATGCGACTCATGCTCCGGCGATAACGATACATTCTGGTTTCGATTGAGAATGCAGGAAAGAATAGGACTGTCTGTTCGGGAGTCTGAATCGCTGACGGGCGCGACTCCCTTGCGCATTACATTTTGAGTGATTGGGCGCTGAGTTTTGAGTGAATGGGTTATCGGTTTTTGATTAGAGTGGTTGAAGAAATTTTTGACGTCGCGTGATCTGGTTTAATTCTTTTCTCCTCATCCCCCGACCCCTTCTCCTCGGAGTACCGAAGAGAAGGGGAGATAGGGAAGTTGGCAGCTGAGCCCATTTCGCCTTGGAGTACTTAAGAGAATGGGAGATAGGGAAGTGGTAGGCTGGGCCCACTTCGCATTGGAGCAGCGAAGAGAAGGCGAGATAGGGGAGTTGGTGGCTGGGTCCACTTTTTCTTGGAGCACCGAAGCGAATTCGACTAATCGCGGATTCGGACTCGGCGGCCGTTGGAGTCGATGGATAGGCGGCCTTGGGCGATAATCCGGATTGCTTCTGGTAAAGCTTGACATTCGACGTCGAACACGCGTCGCTGCAATGTCTCTGCTGTGTCGCAATCAAGCACAGGACAGGTTCGCTGCAAAATTACTGGACCATGATCGTAATCATCGTCGACGAAGTGAACGGTGCAACCTGAAATCTTCACACCGTAGTCGACTGCGGCTTGGTGAACGTGGAGGCCATAAAAGCCTTTTCCGTAAAACGACGGGATAAGCGACGGATGGATATTGATGACTCGATGGCGATACTCTTGAGGAATAACAACATGGCAAAGGAAACCGCCCATGACGACCCAGGGAGCTTGGTAAGCTTGGCACGCTGCGAAAATCGCTTGACTGTGTGCTTGATCGTCGGCGAATCGTTTTCGAGGAAGCACAACACTGGGAATTCCTGCCTCTCTGGCAAACTCCAGGCCACGAACGTCTGACCGACTGCTGACGACCAATCGGAAATCGACGGTCAAATCGCCTCGATCGCGACAGTCGATTAGATTCTTGAGCGTGGTGCCGCCACCAGAGATGAGCACGGCGATTGGCAACGGATTTGTCATGGCCTCGGACAATCTACTTATGGCGGTAGTTTACAAAGGAATCGAAACACTGCTGGAGACCAACGCTTAAATCACGTCTAACCCAAGCTGGATTTCGTATTCACCGATTTCCGTCGCTTGAAACATGGCTTCGGTTTGCGTTGCCAGTCGAAGCTCGCCGGCCAACGTTTCTGCACAAATCATGTCGCGGTTTTCGTCGATCGTTAGCAGCAATTGTGGCTCGGTAGTTACCAGCGCGATGCGAATGCGATCGGTAAAGCGACATTGGCGTGTCTTGCGCAGGTCTTGGATGGCGCGGATCAGGTCGCGAGCAAGCCCTTCGCGTACGAGTTCTTCGGTCAATTCGGTTGATAGAACGACGACGCAATTACTTCCTTGAGCGGCCGACCAACCAGGTTTGGCCAACAAACGCACTTGAATATCATCACTATCCAAAACAACCGATTGCCCATCGATATCGATCGTGATTTTTCCGTTGGCCGTCATCTCGCTGAGTAATTCCGCACCACTCGCTTTGCCTAACGTTTGTTTGACCTTGGGAAGCAACGCGCCGAGTTTGGGACCGAGAATACGGAAATTCGGTTGCACTTGGTATTCGATATAGGGACTCGAACCGCTCGCATAGTGGATCTCTTTGACGTTCAGTTCTTCGCGAAGGATTTCGTCATGCTCCTCAAGCCACTTTTGATGCTTGTCATTTGCCAAGACAACTTCGACACGAGCCAGCGGTTGACGGACTTTGAGTTTGGCTTCCATACGCGCCGATCGACCAAGGGAAGCAATTTCGCGAAGCACTTGCATGCGCTCGCCAAGTTGCGAATCAATCCGCTCGGTCACCGTCGTTGGATAGTCGCACAAATGCACGCTTTCTCGAACCGCCAGTCCACTGGTCAGTTGCCGCCACATCGACTCAGCCAGAAAGGGAACGAACGGCGCAATCATTTTTGAAATGCCGATCAAGCATTCATACAGAGTCCAATACGCGTCCAGTTTATCCGTGGCTCGTTTGTCTTCGGCCCAGTACCGTGACCGACTGCGACGTACGAACCAGTTGCTCAGTCCTTCGACCAATGCATTCAGACGTTGGCAGGCGCCATAATTGTCATAACGATCCATGCGTTCAATCACATCGCGATTGGCAGCGGCTAACTCGCTCATCATCCAGCGGTCCAACTCGCTTCGTTCCGCGATCGGGCGATAGTCGGCGCACGTCGCCAGTTCGCTCGGCGATAGCTGGTCTAAATTCTTGCCAGCAATCGGTCCTTGAAAACCGTCAATTTCTGCGTAGATCGTGAAGAAGCTCAAGACATTCCATACGCGAAGCATGAATTCGGGAATACTATCGCGAATGGCTCGTTCGCTGTAGACGATGGAATTCCAAGGTGGCTGATTGGCAAAGAAATACCAACGCAGAGCATCTGCTCCGTAGCGATCGAAAATCTCGTTGGGACTTCGATAATTGCGGAGGCTTTTCGACATCTTGCCAACTTTGGAAACGACATCAATGCCCGAGGCTTTCGCTTCTTCGTCGGACAAGAACCGCTGCTTGCCGTCCTTGGACTCAAACCACTCGGCCATCATCAGTCCCAAAACAATGCAGTTACGAAACGGATGGGGGTAGGGCTGTTGTTGATCGGCCGGAACCGACATGCCCTCGCTATCTGCTTTCCCAAACAGCATCGTGCTAATCGCTAGTTGGCTGTAAAACCAACCGCGGGTTTGGTCGATCGCTTCGCTGATAAAGTCCGCTG
>JANMNK010000801.1:0-2646 GCA_031373875.1 Pirellulaceae bacterium
AAACGCTGCAGCAGCCAAGTCACATCGGAAAAAACGCCGACGACAAATGGAAGCCCTCGGCATCAATCCGGACTCGATAAAGTCGCTCGTCGACAAGCCAAAACAATGATGAAATACTCGCTAGTTGGCGCTGTCCAACTAATCTGCGCTAATCAAGGAGCCGAGTGAATGTGATCAACCGCCGCCAGGCTTGTTTCGAGTGCGGCGGTGTGGTTGTTGAGCTAATGGAAACGATCATACGCTTTCCCGGTCCCGAATCAGCTCCTTCTTCATCAGTGCAGATTAGCGAAGATTAGTGTTCCATTCCTTCCTCGACGCTGCCAATGCGCCCGGGCAGTGGACCCCGCCGTTAGACGCTTTACGTACGTTTCCACCGCAGGAGTAGCCGCATGGTGTGTTGCGTGGTCGTTGCTTTATCAATGCCATTGGGTAGTTGACGCTTTTCGCGTTGGAGAAATCGATGCCTCTTTCTAACCCGCCCCATTCACACACCCTACTTTCGCTGGTGTCCGTGAAACGAGGGACACCTCGGGGGACGTGGGACGATGAGCGAGGCATTACGAAAATTCATTGGGGGCTGTTCCGAAACGACTATCCCACCGCCACCGACTGGCTGGCAGTGCGCGGATCGCTGGCGGCGCGTAGTTGATCGTCTTCGAGTCGCTGAGCGCCTTGCGCGATTGCGAGCGTTTTCGTTTCTTCGACCGAATGTCCGAGTCTGGCCAACTCCTCGACAATCGACGCATCGAGCTTCGATTCATATTGCAGCTTGTCAGGTCGCCATTGATGATGAATTCGCGGCGAAGCGATCGATTGGTCAATGTTCATGCCAAGGTCGAGCACGTTAATAACGTTCAGCAAAGTAGCATTGATAATTTTCGGACCTCCTGCAGCACCACAAGTCAGTACTGGCTGATTCGCCGCATCGACGACGATGGTTGGACTCATGCTGGAGAGAGGACGTTTGCCGGGGCCAACAGCGTTGTTTGCTGCTCCAATCAAACCGAATGCATTCGGCGTCCCTGGCGCGATGCTAAAGTCATCCATCTGGTTATTTAGGATGACGCCCGTTCCAGGTACGATCAGCTTGCTGCCAAAGGACGTGTTGACCGTCGCCGTCATCGCAACCCAAGTCCCGTCGGCATCGATGGCCGTTAAGTGCGTTGTGTGTTTTTTGTCTTCAAAGAACGCGCTGTCAGCCTGCGGCGGTGTTCCGTGCCCCGCAACAGGGCTTGCTTGGTCCAGCTTGATTGCTTGCGATAATTTGGCGATGTATTCGGCATCAAGCAAACCCGATGGAACCTTGGCATGATCAGGATCACCCAACCAATGAGCCCGATCCGCAAAAGCCAGTTTCATGGCTTCTGCGATCACATGATAAAACAAATGAAGCTTTGTTCGATGCAAGTCAGCCAAATCAAATCGCTCGAGCATCCCAAGCATCTGGGCAATGTGAACACCACCCGAACTTGGCGGGGGAAATCCGTAAACGCTCCAATGCCGATAATTAGTGCGAACTGCATCTCGTTCAATCGATCTGTACGCGCGAAAATCGGACGTCGACATGACGCCGCCAAGCTGGCTTAGATACTCGACGGCCGCATCAGCAAACGGTCCTCTGTAAAACCAGTCAGGTCCATGCTCCCCAATTGCCGAGAGGGTTTTGGCCAAGTCGCGCTGAACAAGCTTTTCGCCAGCCTGCCTGGGTTCAAGCTTTGCGTTGAGTAACACGTCGGCGGACGGAGCGAATCGACTCAAGTCTTTTGCCTCGGATCGAATGGCGTTGGCCATGGCAGCGCCGAGTGGAAAGCCATCGGCAGCAGTTTGAGCGGCCGGTTCAATGAGCTGTTTCCATGGTAGCCGCCCCATTTGCGTGTGAGCTTGATTCAAGGCGGACACCAAGCCAGGGACGGCGACGGCCAAGGCACCCGTCTGGCTTAGCTCCGTGTTGGGCTTGCCCTCGCTAAGGAACATATCGCGCGAAGCGAGTTGGGGCGCCGTCTCGCGGCCGTCAATCGCAACGATGTCACCGTTGGGCTTTCGTATCAGCAAGAAACAGCCACCGCCGATTCCGGAATTGTGACTGTCCACGACGGTCAGCATCATCGCGGCCGCGACAATCGTATCGACTGCGTTTCCGCCTTGCAAGAATGCGTTTCGGGCGGCTTGGGATGCAAGGGGGTGGACCGTTGCGGCAGCGGCTCGCGTGCCAGTAGCGAAATAAGGTCCTGGTTCAGCGGACGGATTGCGGTCTTGCCCCCATATCGGAGCGACCCGAGTCACCAGGGGCGCGCACAGCGAACCAATCAAGAACGATCGACGATCTATATTCATTCGCGGCTCTCTCGCTTGTAAAGGATTTCCAGTTTCTCTTGTCGGTTCATTATTCTCGGTCCACCAATCTAGGCCAAGCCAAACTTCGGAACACGAAACACTTGTAGTAAGTTCATGTTACACTAGGAACATCTTGGGTGGATGTTCATTTGTGTGGTTGGAATTCCGGAATAGTTCAATGGTTCGTTGGAATTTGTTCGCAACGCGGCTGACATTTATTGCGATTTGCATTGCCGTTTCCCTGATGAATGTTTGCTGCATCGCACAGGACAAAGTATCGGGCGAACCTCAAAGGACGGCTACGCAAGAGCC
>JANMNK010000810.1:0-4840 GCA_031373875.1 Pirellulaceae bacterium
GCTGTGCGATCATCCGAATGTTGTGTACGACGATGATGCCCTGGCTCCACTTCACGTTTGCAAGACGGCCATGGAAGTTCGCGTCGAGTCCGACGGCGATCTATTTCGCCCCAAACTGTACTTGGGTGATACGCGTCTGGATGATAACCCGGTCGGATTCACGATGGGTCAAGTTACCAACAACAACTATCTTGGATTGCTGTACGATCGCTCGCGCGGTGTGCTGTGGTTCAGCGACTTGGATCGTTCGATGGTCAACCTGTATCGATCTCTTCGCGAAGCAACCCGCCGTAAAGCCGCCTTGGACAAACCCATGGCCGAACAACTGGCGGATATATTGGCTCATGCGAGCAACAAACAAGTTGCGTTGAATTTGCCGGAAGAATTGGCTGGCCCCGAAAAGCCGCTAGAACCGGCGATCGAAATGCATTTGACCCCCAATGGCAACATGGGACTGCAGGTCGCGTTGCGGGTCACTTGCGATGCAACGCACGAACCGCCCGTTCCGGGTATCGGTCCGGAACGTTTGCGGATCAATACACCCGCTGGCCGTTTCCAATTGATACGGCATCTGGAAGGCGAATCGACCAACGCAGATTTAGTTGCAACGCAGTGCGTCCTCGGATCGCTGGCCTTTGATGGGCCGTACACATGGATTGCCGAAACCGACGATGCGGCGCTCGATATGCTCGATCGCGTACGACTACTTGGAGAACAAGCCCCCGTGGTATGCTGGCCGAGAAGCAAACCCATGCGGCTTGTCGGTGATATCACGCCGCAACGATTGCGAGTTCAACTGACCAGTCAACGCGATTGGTTTGGCCTCGACGGAATCGCCGATCTCGACGGCCTTGAAATATCGTTGGCCGAACTGCTTGTAGCACTTCGCGCCGGACGACGATACGTGCCGCTTGGTGATGGCCAATTCGCAAGCATCAGCGATCAACTAAGGCAGCGATTGACGACGCTTCACGATCTATCGCAAAGCGAAACAGGCCAAGTCCGTATTTCGCGTGCTGCGACGCCAATCCTCAAGGACATCTTGAGCGATGACATCCACCTTGATAGCGATCCCAAATGGGAAGAAGCACTTGAGCGACTCGAGCAAGTTCGAAGGTTCAAACCGGTCGTCCCCGCAGAGCTTAAAGCCGACTTGCGTGATTATCAGCGCGCCGGTTACGAGTGGCTAGCACGGCTCGGCATGTGGGGACTCGGGGGATGTCTTGCGGATGACATGGGTTTGGGAAAAACCGTACAAGCGCTCGGTATCCTATTGGATCGTGCGGCCGCAGGACCTGCCCTTGTCATTGCTCCGACTAGCGTGGGTATCAACTGGACTCGCGAAGTAGCCCGATTCGCACCCAGTCTCCGACCGTTGTTGTATCGCGAGCACGAACGACAATTGCTAATCGATCAAGCTGGACCAGGCGACCTCGTCATCACCAGTTTTCAACTCCTGCAGCGCGATGCCGAACGATTTGCTTCGAGGACTTGGCACACGCTGGTAATCGACGAAGCCCAGTTCATCAAGAATTTTCAAACCAAGACCGCCAAAGCCGTTCGCGATATCGAGGCCGACTGGGTGTTGGCTTTGACGGGAACGCCGCTTGAAAATCATTTGGGTGAACTATGGAGTTTGATGCGGACCGTTTGCCCGGGACTCCTGGGTTCGTGGGAGCGTTTTAGAAAACAATTTGCCGAACCTATCGAACGGGATCATGATCGAGATCGATTGCAAAGTCTCTCTCGAGTAGTGCAACCATTCATCCTGAGGCGGACGAAAAAGGAAGTTCTCACCGAATTACCACCGCGTACGGAGATTCTACGAACTGCGGAATTGTCGCCGGCCGAACGCAACAAATACGATGCGGCGCGAATCGCGGCTCTCAGCGAGTTGTCGGGCGGCAATCAGAACGACAACGAACAGCAACGCCGTATTCGCGTGCTGGCTTGGTTGACTCGCATGCGCCAGCTTGCCTGCCATCCGCGTCTAGTCGATCCTAAATGGACTTTATCTTCGGCAAAACTCGATCTTTTCATGGAGATTGTCGAAGAGCTTCGCGAAGGCGAACATCGCGCATTGGTCTTTAGCCAGTTTGTTCAGCATCTCAGTCTCGTTCGAGAAGCGCTCGACAATATCGGCATCAAGTACCAATATTTGGACGGTGCAACGCCGACAAACAAACGCCAAGACGCCGTCGATGCATTCCAGCGTGGCGAAGGCGATTTGTTCCTGATCTCGCTCAAAGCGGGTGGAACTGGTCTCAACCTAACTGCTGCAGATTATGTACTGCACCTCGACCCGTGGTGGAATCCGGCCGTGGAAGACCAAGCCACCGACCGAGCCCATCGAATCGGCCAGACGCAGGCGGTAACCGTTTATCGACTTGTCGCAAAAGATACGATTGAAGAACAAATCTTGGCGATGCACGAAGACAAACGAGAGCTGATAGCAGGCGTTCTCGACGGTGCAGATCGAGCGAGCAAGATGAGTACGGACGATCTTATTAAATTGATTCGACTTAACCAGCTTCAAAGCTGAGTCGTGGTTCAATTCAATTTGTTTCCTAGAACCAACATCGGCCGCGCCTGTTTGAAGGGTGCGGCCGTTTTCGTTGCTTGCTGCCTTGGAAAGGCAGTTCATTTTTTGCCCGTTTCCAGACTTGCGCCTGGGTGATCGAGCGGCAAACGTAACTTGTTTCGACAGATGTCAACATCGAAGTTTGCTCTCGATTCCCAGGCAGAAATCCGGAAACGGGCCTGCAATTTATGCTTTTGTTTCCCGCGCTGCTGGCCAACCGAATTAAATGGTTCGGATTAACAACCCTACTTTCAACCTATCTACCGAAGTAAAGCGAGAAACCGTTGCCACCTAAACCGAAAGCACCGTTCGGTGGAAAGCCACCCATGCCGTAACCGCCGAAACCGCTATACCCGCTGCCGTAAACGTTGGTCCGATAAGTTGGAAATCCGGAACCGTAATAGGAGTTACGGTAGTAGGAGTTGCCGTAATATCCATTCCCGAAGTTTCCGTAACCGCGATTGTAGCCACCGTAATATGAGTTGTAGCCGTAACTAGGAACGGGAACATAAATCGGCCGATAGCTTCCATAGCCACCACCGTAATTCCCGTGGTGATTGTGGCATGAGCCCTGAGCATTCACGACACCGCTCGTGCCAACTGCCAAAGCAGCACCGACGGCCAAACCTAGAAGCTTTTTGCGAATCATAGTAATTCTCCATCTTTCAATTAGAGGCCGCCGCAACGCGAGTGACTGCCTCAGCGACATTTGCTTAGCGCGTGCACCACCTTTGATGTACAAATTCCGCGCCAAACTTGGAAAGGAATTCCGCAAAGCTCGTATTTGATGTTTCATCGATCTAATTTGACCTCGTTTCGGGCAAAACTTACCTAGCCAGTTTTCGAAGCAGAAAATCCACCGTGTCGATTCCGATACAGCGCGAATCATTTCGATGACACCCGGAGAGAACGCGAGAGCTTGCTCGACATTTTGTCAGTCGGTAAGCAAGAACGGCATAAACATCGTGTTCTTCCTATCTCTCCATAATTGCGTTCGGCAGTCGAACCAATCAGAATGTGCTTTTTTCCCCATCCAACCTCATCAAGGAACTCTAGAAATGGCCGCAATCACTCGCCGACGTTTCCTACAAACAACCGCTGCCGCTACTTCCGCCGGAATTGCCGCCCCTGCAATTTTATGCGCGAACAACCTCGGTTCTGAAACCGTTATTGGCCAAGGCGAATACACATACAAAGTCGTGCATCATTGGCCGCAGTTGCCGAGCAAATACACTTGGCAAACAACGCACAACGTGGCCGTGGATAAAGGCAACAACTTGTACGTCATCCATGAAGGGCGTGAAGATCAAAAAGAGCATCCCTCGATCTTTGTGTTTGATCCGACCGGGAAATTCATTCGTGCCTTTGGTAGCCAATTCCAAGGTGGCGGGCACGGTATCGAAGTCCGCAACGAAGCTGGCACCGAGTACCTCTACGTGGCGGCTTACCAAAAGGTCAAAGCTATTTCCAAAATGACGCTCACCGGCGAAGTCGTCTGGCAGCATCGAGCGCCCAAAGAAAGCAAGAAGTACGAAAGCGAGACCTACGACAACACAAAAGTTTGGCCTCAAGCGGGTTCTCCTCGCGATTTGTTCTTGCCGACCAATTTCGCGTTCTTGGATGACGGAGGATTCTTGTTGGCAGACGGCTACGGTTCGTTCTTGATCCACCGTTACGATAAAGATGCCAAGTGGCAATCGTGCTTTGGTGGCGAAGGTCCCGGCAACGGCACTTTCAATACAGCTCACGGTCTATGGATCGACCGTCGCGATGCCACGAATCCGATAATCGTTGTCACCGACCGCGCTCATGATACTTTGCAGCGATTCAAGATGGATGGTACCTACATCGATACGTTGACAGGCTTTGGTTTACCCGCCAACATCGACACGCGCGGCGATTTAATGCTCGTCCCCGAACTCAAAGCCCGTCTTTCGATCCTCGGGCCCGATAACAAAGTCGTCGCCCACCTGGGCTCGGACGTCGATCGCATCAACGCCGAAGCAGGCATTCGCAACGACGAAAAGAAATGGCTTGACGGCAAATTCGTTCACCCTCACGATGCCTGCTTCGACAACGACGGCAACATCTTCGTAGCCGAATGGGTCGCTACGGGCCGCATCAGCAAACTGACTAAGGCATAGACGTCGCAAAATTTCGAATCTCTGAAAGCGCCGACATGGTAAACGTTAAGTGAGCTATACTGACGATGGGAGTTTGATAATGATATCAACGCAAAAGGTCTACTCGATGCTCGGC
>JANMNK010000823.1:0-3486 GCA_031373875.1 Pirellulaceae bacterium
AGCCGTCGGTCCATGTAACACGCACCGGCTCATGTTTTCCTGGTGCGTCTACCAAGTACAATTCAAAATTACCAAAGCCCTGCAAATTGGTCGCGAAAATGAGGTACTGTCCGGATGGATGGTAGTACGGTGCCCAACTCATCGCATTGAGTGACGTAAGTCGTTTGGCGTCGGACCCATCCGTATTCATCGAATAGATTTCTGCAGTCGCGCCATTCTCTGAAAATCGACGCCAGCAAATTCGTTTTCCATCGGGTGAAAAAAACGGTCCGCCATCGTATCCAACGACATCGGTGAGTCTCCGCAGTTCCGAACCATCGCGTCGCATAATGTACAGGTCCATTGCACTCGACGGGTCCATTTCGAAAAGTTGTTTTTCTTTGTCCGTGAGTTCGCCGTTGTAAGCACGACGATTTGATGAAAATGCGATCCAGTTGCCGTCTGGCGAATAAGATGCTTCGGCGTCATACCCGACCTCGCTGGAAAGTCGCTTGTACTCGCCGGTACTCTTGGACCATTCAATTAAGTCGAATTGAGGATCGTAATCCCAGCTATAACGACGGGTTTGGCCCGTTGCGCGAAACTCTAATTCCTTTTGCTGTTTCGAAGCGCACTCTGGATCAAATTGTGTGGATGCAAAAAGGACATGGTCGCTGTCGGGATGAATCCAAGCGCAAGTTGTTTTTCCTTGGCCTGGCGATACCCGCTCGACATCCCCGTTGTCCAAGTCCAGCAAATAGATTTGATAGAATGGGTTATCGCTTTCTCGTTCGCTTTGAAAAACCATCCGTTTTCCGTCGTGTGAGAAATAGCCTTCGCCACTTCGAAGACCTTCGAACGTTAACTGGCGTGCTCCGGCAAGGAACTGCGTTTCGTTCTTTAGAGCATCGGCAGGGGAGATCGCGGCGGGCTCTTGCGCGATGACGAACTGTGCTAGTGGAGATGCAAAGGAAACGGCGACAGAGAGGGCGAAAGCACGCGAGATTTGCTTGAGCATGTTGGTACCTGAAGGAAGTCGTAACGGTTCGCTGCGGAACGGGGGCGGGGCGAATTTGCTTAGTCTGAAATATCTTAGGCCTTGGCGACTAAACGCGCAAGGACCAAACCGAATCTTGGTAAGGCCGCGATTCGTGAAGCCGCATTCTGTTTCCAGGTTTAACGAAATCGCTGCTTTTGGAAACCGGCATATAAGCTAGCTTACCCTGAGTGGCAAATTCTAACTAGGCAGCAATTTTTGCATAACCGGCAAAGTTTGACTAAACAGCCAGTTGTCCACGGGTCGATGCTAGGAACCAAGCAGTAGTTTTTTACTGCCTGGGAAATATTTTTAGTCCAAACAAGCTCGCGCCTAGGGTTGATTCCAATGCGAACGAAAAGCCTTCTGGCTGTTGTAGTGTCCTGTATGATCCCATTCAGCGGTTGCAGTTTATGCTGCACGCCCTATGACCATCACTATGCGACAACAGGTGGCAAGCATCAGCGCGTCGACATGGTCCATGGTCGCGTGGGCTCGATCTTTAGCGACCCCAATTTGATGTACGGCACCGCGCAGACCGAGCAATACCAAGACGAGATGATTGAAGAGATTCCAGAAGAAGCGATCATCGAAGTCGGTGACTCTGACGAAATTTACATTCCTTCGTCGGACGACTCAGACGTCGTAGACAACCAAGTTCAATTGGTCGGTGCTGACGACGAAGAGCAATCGCCCCCAACGGCGAGCGACATCGAAATCGACTGAAAATAATTCAGCAAAAAATTCAGCAACATGCGTCGATCAACATCAGCAGGCCCGCGTTGCTTGGATTCAATCCGTGCGAAGAACCGCATGTATTGGATAATCTGAACAATTGAAAAGCTTCAGATGTGTCACAGCGTTGAATCAACTAGCTTCGAATTTTGAGCTTTTTTCAAGCGTTATCTTGCCCCTGTCTGGGCAGCTTGAAAGCCCTTTATAATGATCGATTGTCCATTTCTCATGACCGAGGCTGAAATACATGACTGGTCCTCTTTCTGCGCTCAAAGCGAGTCGTCCGATTTCCACTGCTAATCGCGTGGGTGACGTTGCCATTGGTGACTACTTGATTCAACGTCTAGCGGATCATGGAATTGCGGATGTTTTTGGAATCCCTGGCGATTATGTTTTGTCGTTTTATAGCATGTTGGAAAAGAGCCCGATTCGCGTTGTGGGTTGCACTCGTGAAGACTGCGCGGGATTTGCGGCGGATGCGTATGCGCGGGTTCGCGGCATGGGCGCGTTGTGCGTGACGTATTGTGTAGGCGGACTGAGTGTCTGTAACAGCGTGGCGGGAGCTTTTGCGGAAAAATCCCCAGTGGTCGTCATCACCGGCTCACCCGGAATGAATGAACGAGTGAATAATCCGCTGCTTCATCATAAAGTGCGGGAGTTTCGAACACAGCTCGAAGTCTTTGAAAAGCTTTGCATTGCTTCCACCGAGCTGTCGAATCCCTTAACTGCCTTTAGCGAAATCGACCGCGTTTTGGATGCATGCCAACGTTTCAAGCGACCGGTCTACATCGAGTTGCCTCGCGACATGGTTTCCGTCGTGCCGCCGATTGCGCATTCGTTCCGACGACCGGATACGACTATTGACGAGGAGGCTTTGGACGAAGCGATTCGCGAAGCCCATCATCGTATTCATTCGGCAAAGAAACCAATCATCATCGCTGGAGTCGAAATACACCGTTTTGGACTGCAGGATTCGGTTGTCAAGCTTGCCGAGCAATCCAACATCCCGATTGCTGCGACAATGCTTGGCAAAAGTGCGATCAGCGAAACGCATCCTTTGTATGTTGGACTGTACGAAGGCGCTATGGGACGCGACGAAGTGACGAGTTTTGTCGAGGAAAGCGATTGCGTGTTGCTGCTTGGCGCTTTTATGACTGACATCAATTTAGGAATTTATACCGCACGACTGGAAGTCAAGAACTGCATTTATGCAACGAGTGAGCAGTTGCAGATATCTTATCATAATTTCCCGAATGTTCCGCTTCGAGATTTTATTACGCGGCTAATTGCATCCAAGCCTGCAAAATCCACTCGACCGATCGCCGACACGTTGCATATCAAAGCACCACCACCTTTTGTCGCCGTTGAAGATGCACCAATTCGCATCAATCGCGTCATGAGTCGCATCAATACGGCGCTCAATGCAAACACGATTGTGGTCGCGGATATCGGAGATTCGCTTTTTGCGGCGACCGAATTGGTTGTTCAAGATCGCGCAGAGTTCTTGTCGCCCGCGTATTACACATCGATGGGATTTTCGGTACCGGCAACGTTAGGAGCTTGTGTTGCAAGACCCAATATGCGCGTCATCACGATCGCCGGCGACGGAGCGTTTCAGATGACTGGCAATGAACTGTCGACGTTGATTCGGCACAAGTACAATCCCGTGGTCGTCGTACTTGACAACCATGGTTACGGAACCGAGCGTTTCTTGCATGAGGGAGAATGGGCTTACA
>JANMNK010000845.1:0-5393 GCA_031373875.1 Pirellulaceae bacterium
ATATGAAAATGATTATTGCTCGCATCGAAACCCACCTCAGGACCGAAGAATGGCAAAACAAAATCGTCTAGTTCGACAAAGCCATTGTCGCCACTGATGTGCACCCATTGTTGGTGTTGAGTGAGGAACGAGCAATAAAAATTTGCAGAGACGCCGCCTTCGAAGAATAGCTCGGCCGAAAATTCTCCCGGCACACTGTCTTTGCTTCCTTCCCCTTGGAGTGGCGTGATGACCCGTCCAATCACTTTCTTGGGAAGTCGATAATTCATTGTCCAGAGAATCATGCGAATGCAATACCATCCGAGGTCGCCCAAGCATCCGTGCGGTTCATACTGACTCATCACACGAATGTTAGATTTGCGAAAGGCATCATCGCCGAGAAATGAAAAGTGGGACGTAATTCGTTTGATATTTCCCACGCTCTTACCGTCGTCGAGCACTGTGCGAAGTTGTTGTAGTCGTTGACTGTGCATGAACATGACGCCATCCATGTATTGGACATGACGTTGTTGAGCAGCTTGCAAAATCTGGTTCACCTCACTCGCATCGACGCCAGCGGGCTTTTCAGCGAGCACATGTTTGCCGGCTTCGATAGCTTTCAAAACCCATTCCGTTCGCATACCTGTGGGAAGCGGAATGTACACCGCATCGATATCTTCGCGACGCAGCAGTTCGTCGTAGCCATGGACTGCTACGGGTCGCTCGGCGAATGAAGCTTCACGCTGGCATTCGTCGATAAAGGACTCTGCCGATTTTAGGTTGCGGCTCGCAACGGCGCGCACTTCGCCGTTTCCGGACAACCGAATACCCCGCCAATTTTTCTTTGCAATTCCTGCGGTCGAAAGAATACCCCAACGACATTTTTCACGTACCATCGCGATTCCTACCTGCAAAAGGAAACCAAAGACCAATTATGGATCAGATCGAGTCGACGATTGTATTTGGACAAGATTAGCTTGTCAGCCACGCTCCCACTGCACGATGAGCGATTGTGGTGAAAAGCGTTTTTCCTAGCGACTTGGCATAATCAGCGAAATCCTGGATTCGGTTCCAAAGTGAGGGAAATTCATTTATAATCGAACTGGTTACGAGGCAATCCATTGCGATCAATGCATTTGGTTTGGCCGCTTACCTTCCCATTTTTGCACACGCCCACCCTGCCCTTCCCACCTCATCGGTTTCGACAATCGTTTAATTCACCACCGCAGTTGTCGATGATCGAGTCGTCGTTGTTTGAAACGAATTTCGAGAAGGATTTATGACAGGCTCGAAAGATATGACTGGCTTTAAAACAGGACTCCGGAGGCCTAGCCTGATCGGCCTGTTGGCTGGCGTCTGTATGCAATTATCGTTGGCTACGTTTCTTAGGAGCCAGGACGCCGGTCAAGGGGCTGTACCGAGTTACTTTGAGACGGATGTGCGGCTTATTTTCAAAACGCATTGCTGGCAGTGCCATGGCGAAGAGACAGAGATCGCAGGCAAGTTGGATTTGCGCATGGTTCGTCTAATGACACTGGGCGGGGAATCCGGTCCAGCGATCGAGGCGGGCAGCGCTGCCAAAAGCTTGATTTGGCAAAGGATTGAATCTGGTGAGATGCCGCCAAAAGGCAAGGGTCTGACATCAATCGAAAAAGAAGCTGTAGTTCGTTGGCTTGATCAAGGTGCTAAAACCAAACGGCCCGAACCGGAGTTGTTAACCGACCTCAACGAATGGACCGAAGAAGAACTCAGTTATTGGGCCTTCCAACCATTACAACGCCCCTCGGTCCCTCCGCAGTTATCTGCCAGTCCTGCTGTGAACGCGATCGACGCGTTCTTGTTGGCGGAATTGAGCAAGCACAATCTTGGTTTTTCACCCCAAGCGGATCGGTTCGTTCTAATTCGACGTCTGAGTTTTGATTTGCTGGGTCTTCCTCCTTCTCCCGCGATCGTTCAGCAATTTGTCGAAGATGAATCGCCGTCAGCCTACGAAGACCTCGTTGATCGCTTGATGGCATCGCCAGCGTATGGTGAGCGTTGGGGGCGGCATTGGCTGGACGCGGCAGGCTATGCAGACAGCGATGGCTACACGGAAACAGACGCTATTCGACCGTGGGCTTTCCGATATCGAGATTACGTCATTCGTGCATTAAACAACGATATGCCGTTGGATCAATTTGTTATCGAGCAAATGGCTGGCGACGAATTGCTGACGCCACCGTATGAGAATCTGACTGTAGAGCAAGGTGAAAAGCTTGCCGCTACTGGATTTCTTCGCATGGCTCCGGATGGGACGGGAGAGTCGGGAGTGGATGCAAACGTTGCACGAAATGATGTTGTAGCCGAAACGGTCAAAATCGTTTCAACTTCGCTCTTAGGCGTAACTGTCGGTTGTGCACAGTGCCACAATCATCGCTACGATCCCATTTCGCAAAAGGACTATTACAAGTTTCGCGCGGTGTTTGAACCAGCGTTGGACTGGAAGAACTGGAAGGAAAAATCGAGTCGCTTGGTCAGCTTGTGGGGGCCGGACGAACGGCAGAAGGCTGCGTTGGTGGATGCGGAAATTGCCGAAATCGAAGCCCATCGTATCACGGAATTGGATTGCGTCATTCACCAAGTTTTCAATCGCGAATTGGAGAAACTGCCGATTGAGAAACAAACAATCGGTAAAATGGCTCGCGAAACACCCGAAGACAAACGCAGCGATGAACAACGAGCGATTCTAAAGGAATTTCCCAGTCTGAACGTAGATCGCGGCAGCGTTTATTTGTACGAACAAGCTACTGTCGATCAATTGAACAAACGACATGAAAACCTTGCAGCGGAGGCGCGTACCAAACGTCCGCCTGAAAATTTCGTCGCGTGTTTGACCGAGACGCCAGGTAGTCTTCCGCCAACATTTGTTTTTTCTCGTGGCGATATCAATCAGCCAAGAGACACCGTCGAACCAGGTGACTTGAGTATTTTACAAACTCGACCGACGTTGCAGGTAGACGATCCCAATCTGCCTACCAGTGGTCGTCGGCTGGCGTTAGCCAAATATTGGACGAGTGGCCAGAATCCTCTCTTGCCCCGGTCACTGGTCAATCGAATTTGGTCGCATCATTTTGGTCGAGGCATTGTTGGTACGCCCGGCGATTTCGGGCGACTTGGTGAGAATCCGTCCCATCCTGAACTATTGGACTGGCTAGCGTGCGAGTTGGTCGATAGCGGTTGGCAAATGAAACGCCTGCATCGGTTGATGGTGACCTCCGCCGCTTATCGTCAGCAGTCAACTAAGTCCGACCATTTGCAAGCGATCGATCCTGAAAATCGACTCTATGGGCGAATGTCGATTCGGCGGCTCGAAGCTGAGGCGATTCGTGATGCTTTGATCGGCATGAGCGGGCACGCTGACTATCATCTTTTTGGTCCTCCCGTTCCGATCAATCCGGACGATGCGGGGCAAGCCATTATTGGTCCAGCGACTCGCGACGGGAATGGTATCTTGGTTGCTCAGTTTCAAGATGGCCCGGATCAATATCGTCGAAGTATCTACCTACAATCACGTCGTTCATTACCCTTTGGGATGCTTGAGCCATTTGACTTGCCCACCGTGACACCCAACTGCGATCGTCGCACTAGTTCCACAGTTGCCCCTCAGTCACTCCTCATGATGAACAACCGCTACACGATTTTGTATGCGGAAAAATTTGCCGAACGCGTTCACCGTGAAGCGGGGCCGGAAGCAAGGAATCAAGTCAAGCTTGCTTGGAAACTGGCTTTCGGACTTGAGCCAGCCGAGAGCGACATTTCCGCATCTCTTGAAATGCTTGCCACTCAGCGAGCGACTTTCGAGGCAATGGCTGCAACGCCCGCTCCAACAGATGCTGCCGCGATTGCCGCTCGCGGAACATCTCTGTCGCCGGAAGCTCAAGCCTTGGCCCTTCTCTGCCAAGCACTCATTTCGTCCAATCGATTCTTGTACATAGATTAGGGTTACCGCAATGCAGACTCCTGATTCATGTTTGAACCGACGACATTTCTTGGCCAAGCAAGGTTTTGCGATTGCTCCATTGGCCTTAACTTGGCTGATGCAACAGGATGCCGCTCGGGGTGAACCCGCCAAACCAAATCTGGAAAAGACGATATTCGATACCCGTCCCAAGCCACCAAATTCACCACCGCAAGCGACCGCCATGATCTCCATGTTCATGCAAGGCGGTCCATCGCATTTGGATTTATTCGACCGAAAACCTCAAGTCGAAAAATATCACCTGCAGAATTTTCCTGGCGAGGTCAAATACGATAATGCCGCTGAGGCAAGTTCCAAAGTGTGGTCGGGTCCTTGGAAATGGCAGCGGTATGGCCAGAGTGGGATGGAGTTGAGCGAACTGATTCCGCACATGGGTTCCATTGCCGACGATATGACGCTGATTCGCTCCATGCACACCGGCGTTAACAATCATGGGCAATCGATATATGCGTTGCATCACGGTCGAATCAACGCAGGCCGTCCCGTACTGGGATCTTGGTTGACATATGCACTTGGTAGCGAGTCCGAAAACTTGCCTGCGTTTGTCGTACTGCCAGATCCTGGTGGACTACCGGTTCTAGGAACGGATTGCTGGTCGAATGGATGGCTGCCGTCCATCTATCAAGGCACAGTCGTTCGACCTCGAGAGCCAAGAATCTTGAATCTAGATCCGCCGAGCAAATTGGCTGGCGAGCCCCAGCGCAAGTACTTGGAGTTCCTTCAGAAGATCAATCAAGACCATCTCGCACAGCGCGATGGCGAAACTGATTTACAAGCTCGTATTGCAACCTACGAGCTTGCCGCTCGCATGCAAACAGCGGCTAAAGAAGCTCTCGACATCGGCCAAGAGTCCGAGGCAACGCACCGTATGTATGGCTTGGATCAGGACGCCACACGCGAATTCGGAACGAGATGCCTTATCGCTCGAAGGCTCGTGGAGCGAGGCGTCCGATTTGTTCAAATCTACACGTCCACGCAGCAATGGGATCATCACGGTAGCATCCTGACTTCGTTGCCTGCGGCGTGCACGAAAGTAGACCAACCATCGGCGGCCTTGGTCAAAGATCTCAAGCAACGAGGAATGCTCGATACGACTTTGGTTCACTGGGGTGGCGAGATGGGTCGATTGCCGGTCATTCAAAACGAGAAAAATGTAGGCCGCGATCACAACACTTACGGATTTAGTATGTGGATGGCAGGTGGCGGCATTCGCGGCGGGATTGCATTTGGCGAGACAGACGAATTCGGCCATAAAGCTGTTCGCGATATAGTCAATCATTACGATTATCACGCAACGTTGACGCATCTGTTCGGACTCGAACCGAATAGGTTTTCTTTTACCCGTCCAGGTGGCGTAGGCTCGTTGCTCGACGGTCAACCAGGTCGCATCGTGAAT
>JANMNK010000880.1:0-4296 GCA_031373875.1 Pirellulaceae bacterium
CATCACTATGCGATCCCAGATGTCCAGCCCGATCAGGTTATCACTTTTAGATCCAAGGAAACCGGTGACGATCACAAGATATGGTTGTATACCGTGCCGCTAACGAATACAGCGAAACTTCGCTATTAGCAACTAGGTGCAGAATTCATGGGCGCCTCCTGATAAAATTCAGCCTCCTCAGGTTTGGTGTACCTGGCTCGAAACGCGTTGTGTTCTGGGAGGCAGGCATCCCTGACTGCCCTACTGAATCAATCCTTGGTGCATAATATGTGGCCGCTACCCCAGAATAATCCGCCGACAGTGGGCAGTTGGCAGTCAAACAGAAACGCCAAGCAACTCTTTTGCGTCAAGATAGCCGAGTGAGGTTCGACCATATTCACTAGCAGTTACGCGCGCTAGGGCGACCAATTGGTTCCACCTGAACGCAGGTCGAGTCGACGAAAACTCAACCAGGGCCGTATGGTAGTACTTCTCCGCATGCAGTGCGCCGTCCTCGCTAGTTGCGAACCGCAACATTAAATCGAACATTGGCCGTTCAGCATGGCCAAGCTGTCCGTATTGTTTTACGATCGCCGCAGCTCGAAATTGCTCTTTGTTTCTGATTGCCTCGTCAGCCTGCGCGATGAGAACTTCAGCTCTTTCTTCGCGAACGCCTGCCAAATGCTCGGCGAATGGATAAGGCGCTGAAGTTGACCGCTCGCTTTGCCCACCAGTATGGAATGCACCAACCAGCAAGCTCGCAACTACGTTTCGCGGATTGCTCACTCGAACAATGTTGCGCCAGGCGTTGGCTGCGTCCGAAGCGTGGACTCCGACGGAATCTCCATGACAGCTACCCTCAGGTTTCTCGGCATTCGCCCACTTCTCAGGTCGTCCAGGATCATGCAAGACAAGCCGATTAGCAGCAATCGAAATTGCCTCTCCTACCGCGTCAGGCGAAAATCCTTCGACCAACGACTGCGCAACGGCATTGGCAGCTTGTTCCCTTGTCCCACGAAAGATGGTCTCTGCCAACTCGCTGATCCATTGGTCGTCGCCCGTCCGCGTTCCGAGTTCACGGCCTAAGAGTTTGTACTGATCGAGAAGCGCAGGGAGTACTTGACGAACAGGAGACGCTTGCCCTTTATTGGCTTGAATTTGCTTCTCCGTGTTTGCGCAGTAACGAATGGATTGCCGGAGAAGGCAATGCGCCCACTCATTTCCCGCCAGTTCCAAAGTATCCATAGCCCTCCAGGCGAGCACGACGCGATGAACGTCTACTTCGTCATCGACTTCAAATTGAAGATGATTGAAAGCTTCTCCAGCTGGCAAGTGCGCAAGGGATGCAAAGACGCGATCCGATCGTTCGATGTCTCCAGTACGTGCGATGCTTCTTAAATACTCGCCTGGGCTTTCATTGCTCGGAATACTCTCTGGAGCAACACTGTGGAGCACTTCGCTCTTCCGTCCCCCAAATTCTTGAATGCGAGTGGCGTTGCGATGGAGTACTTTAAGAACGGGTAGTGCCTGCAACTCCGTCGGCAATTCCTTGGACATGCGGTAGGCTGGCGCAAGCGCCATGAAAGTGTGGAAGCCTATATAGTCCTGCCCCCCAAAGGTCCGCGCGTTTGACAATGCACCTGCAGCGACCAACGTTCTCAAGTCTTCGCCGGCCTTCAATCGTTTCACCAGTGCCGCAGTCAATTCGGCTGGCGGCGTTTCTTGCATTAAACGAACTAACGGCTCCAACCCGCCAAAATCAAGGGCTCCAGGTATGTCATTTGCAAAGGCGACTCCAATGCCGAGGTCTGCGGCCAAGGAAGTTCCTAAGCCAGCCATCAACATTCCACTGCCAACTTGATTCAAGAAGTGACGACGATTCGTAGACATAGCTTACTCCAATGTGAGGTAGGGTTCCGTAGAGTTAGGCTTAACGGAGGTGGGATCAGCCCAATCTAGCATTATGTTGACGCAAACACAAAGCGAAATTGCTAGAACTCATCGGCGGGTGTGGGCTTCGTGGCTGAACGAGCAGTGACAATAACTCAGGGCTAATTCCTCTCGGGCGTTCAGCCAGAGCTTTAGCGAGATCGATTGCAGAAATTCGCGGTATGTGACAGACAGTAGGGGCCCCATCTCGACCATTAAAAATTAAAGTTCGATCCCACAGCTTCAAGGTATAGATTGCAACTACTGAATTGCGTCGGTCAGTCATCTCTGCGAAGATTTTCCCTACGCAGACCAATAGACGAGTTTTGATCAATTAGCATGAATGATGACAGGTAATCGGTCGCAACGTTTTCATTCGGATTTTGTGGTGGTTGGACTTCACGACGTACAAGTTGGTAGGAGCCGGATTCTATCGACCCTCAGACGGTTGAGCGAAACCGCGCTGAAAAACGACGTGGTGTTGTAAATCCGTGAAAGACACCTACGTCGAACATTCGCATTCACACGGCGAAGCTCTTGGGGTACAACATCTGAGAATACCCGAAGGTGGTTGATCGCTTCGACGGCGCTCGACCAGAAAGTAACTCCAGCTCTCTTCGACTTAATTGGCTCAGCACATCCATCTCAAAGTACAAAGGTTTCGGTCAATGCTTAGAACCGTTTGTTCAATTGTTTTAATTTCACTTTCGGTTTCTGCGGTAGCATCGGAGCCGTTTACCATCATGGGTGGGGGTGATGCAAAAGTACCTATGCAGCCGCAAGCATGTGTTTCATCTAAGGGGATCATCAACGTCACGTTTGGTGTCGGGGAGGAAGTCTACTACTGCAGTGTAGATGATGAAAAGCTTTCAGCCCCGCTCGTGGCATTTCGCGTTCCCAACATATCTCTCGGAATGCGGCGAGGACCACGTATAGCGCATACGGGGACGGCTCTGGTTATCACCGCGATTGGAGGTGCGCAGGGCAAAGGAAGGGATGGAGATGTATTGGCGTATCGATCTCTTGACAACGGGAAAAGTTGGCTCGGACCGGTAAAAGTAAACGACGTAGATGCGTCTGCACGGGAAGGCCTGCATGCAATGACGACCTCCGAAAACGGGACATTGTGGTGTGTCTGGCTTGATCTTCGGGAAAAAGGAACGCAGTTGTTTGCGGCGAAATCTGTCGATCATGGCGCTACGTGGAGCAATAACGTGTTAGTTTATCGATCGCCCGATGGAAGCGTTTGTGAATGTTGCCACCCTTCGATTGTTGCAAGTGGAGATTCGCTACACATCGTCTTCCGCAATTCACTCAAAGGCAATCGAGACATGTACTTGGTTTCATCACATGATGGTGGTGCAACCTTTGACAATGCAGTTCGAATTGGGCGAAACAATTGGCAGCTTAACGCTTGCCCCATGGACGGGGGCATGTTGGCGGTTGATAAGAGTCAAAAGCTATTTACGGTCTGGCGTCGCGATCGAAGTGTTTTCAGCGCAGAGCCCATGCGCATTTCGGAAACACTCCTTGGAGTTGGTGAGCAGCCGTGGGTCGCGAGCAATGACGACGGATTCTATATCACGTGGACCAGCAAGCGTGATGGCGAGCTTTTTCTGTTGAAACCTGGTAACACCGACGGAGAGATACTCAGTAGTAGGGCTAGTTTCCCCGTAATCGTATCAACCTCGCAGCCAGAAGCTATGGTTTACATTTTTTGGGAGAAGCGATCCGAACAGGTCTTTTCAATCATGGGCCAGAGAATCAGGTAGATCGGCTGCTTTATCACTATTATGGGTCCCACGTTGCGAATTTTACCCGCGGGTAATGGGACGCGCGTCAATTCGGCTTCGTCTGCTCGTCCGACACAGGTGGTCTACCAGCTGTCCGAATGTGCGCATGAGGCAAAGCATCGTGATTTAAGTATGGACGCATGGATAGCCCTGTGCTCAGAATTAGCGCTTACCGCCAACATCACTTAGCATTTTCCGCAGGAATCGCTTTTCTGGCTCTTGCTTGGCGAGCAACAGTGCTCGCTCGAATGCGAGTTTGGCCTGCTTCGGGTTGCCGAGTCGCCGCAGGAATTCGCCTCTTGCGCAGTGGGCGAGGTAGTAATCTTGCAAGTCGCCTCGATCCAAGATCGCGTCTATGATGGATAGACCCGAGGCTACGTCGTCGCGCATTGCGATCGCGACTGCCCGATTCAGCTCAACGACGGGAGACGAGTCCGCTCGCAGCAAGACGTCATACAAGGCGACGATCTGTTCCCAGTCCGTTTCGCTTGCCAGCTTCGCCTCTGCGTGAACTGCGGAAATCGCGGCTTGAATGGTGTAAACGCCGAAGCGACGGGAACGCAGTGCTTGTTCAACTAGCCGTTGACCCTCTGCA
>JANMNK010000906.1:0-8113 GCA_031373875.1 Pirellulaceae bacterium
GCTATGGGCTGCCGGTTTGGGTCAAGCGGGGAAGAAGTGATATACGCAAGTGTTCCAATAATGATTGCGACACTAGCCATCGTGGAATAGAAAACGACGCGTTCAAATCCGACCGATTCCAACCAGCCTTTGCGGCGTCGCAGTCGCAGCCAGAGTGGGATTCCAAGAACGACGATGGCAAGAACGCAGAGCGAATCCCACTTTATCTGTTGGAATCCCATCCATCGGCGAGCTAGCTGGAGCCACATTGCGCCGCCGACTATTGTCGCCAACGCGGCTACCGACCAAGTCAACGCGATGGAAAACAGCCTGACTCGCGAGGCTGTGTTGACGCTGGCTTTGTGAAGTTCATCGGAGATCATCTTGGTTCCATTGCGAAGCTGGTCGATATGTGGCTTATTCTAGTAAGTTCGCTTCGACCTTTGTAAGATAAATTGATTCGTAACACCGGGAGCCGTCATGAATCGAATGGCTTCGCTGTATGGGTTTCACTATCTAAAGAATGAACGAATCTTTCCCCCGCTTGATGGAGATTTCGCCTATCGTGGCCCACGGTCAATATGGATAATGTAACAAAGTATATCGGGGACTTTGCTTCGGTTCTCAAGCAAAGCAATTAATCGGCGAAAAGCATACTGGGCGATTTTAGGACGAAATATGGACCAACTATCGGTCGTCAGTATACTCGGACCGAACGGTTTGATCGCTCGCCGTATCCCCGCGTACGAACATCGTCAACAACAAATGGACATGGCCGATTCGGTCAGTCAAGCGTTAGCGGAAGGTCGGCACTTGATGGTCGAAGCCGGCACGGGCGTCGGTAAGAGCTTCGCCTATCTCGTTCCAGGCATCTTGTATGCAACCGCTGATCAAGAGGACCTCGCCAAGCCGACAGCGAATGATTCTGATGAGGACGGCGACGAAAAGAAAAAAATTCGCCGAATCGTCATCAGCACGCACACGATTAGTTTACAAGAACAACTAATCAACAAAGACTTGCCGTTACTCAACGCCGTCATCCCAAGAGAATTCTCGTCGGTCCTCGTCAAAGGCCGAGGTAATTACATCAGCCTACGACGATTAGAGCTTGCGCGGCAACGAGCGACCAGTTTGTGGAGTCAGGAATCCGAGTTCCAGCAATTGGCAACAATCCAGAATTGGTCAAAAGAAACTGCAGACGGGTCGCTTAGTTCGCTGTCGTTTCGGCCTGTGGGAAGCGTTTGGGATGAAGTTGCAAGCGACACGGGAAATTGCTTAGGTCGCAAGTGTGGTCACTTTGAAAATTGCTTCTACTTCAAAGCGCGTCGCCGAGTTCATAACGCACAGATCCTCGTCGTTAATCATGCGTTATTCTTTGCCGATTTGGCTTTGCGAGAATTGGACGCAGGAATATTGCCCGAGTACGACGCGGTGATTTTGGACGAGTGCCACACGATCGAATCGGTGGCGAGCGAACATCTTGGTATTTCGGTCTCGAATTCGCAAATCGATTACACGCTTCGGAAATTGTATAACCCGCGAACCGAGAAAGGATTGCTTGTTGTGCTGGGCTTGAAACAGCTCATGCGGAAAACGTATGACTGCATGGAGTTGGTCGATGATATGGTCTTTGATCTATCGGGTTGGTTAGCGAACTCGCCTCAAAACAATGGTCGAGTCCGTGAGCCCAAGATTGTCAAGAACGCCCTGTCCGATACGTTAGATGAACTCGCTTCGCAACTCGAGCGATTCGGAGTCAATCACGAATTGGCGTCGGTCCGCCAAGACATGATGTCTTCGAAAAATCGACTTAACATCCTAGCTGAGTCAGTCCGGCAGTGGATCGAGCAATCCCAGGGCGACTCGGTCTATTGGATTGAGCAGTCGCAAGGACGCTCGGGCACGCGTATCGAAATGCGATCATCACCCATCGATATCGCATCGCACATGCGTCGCATGCTATTTCAAAAAGTCCCCAGCGTAATCATGACCAGCGCGACGCTTTCAACAGGCGACAAATCGGATTCTCAAAGTGGATTTGATTTTTATAAAACGCGAATCGGTGCCAACAATGCCCGCACCAACAGGCTTGGTAGTCCGTTCAATTTCCGCGAGCAAGCGGAATTGATTCTGATTGAAAAAATGCCCGATCCCGCTATCGACAAACAAAAATACGAAGCCATGCTGCCCAGTGTGATTAAGCACTACTTGGGTTTAACGGAGGGCCACGCATTTGTACTATTTACGAGTTACGATTTACTGCGTCGCATGGTGCAGCAATTGACACCGTGGATGACGGAAATGGGATTGGCTGTTTATAGCCAAGCGGATGGCGGACCTCGCGGTCAATTGCTCGATGCTTTTAAGAAAGACCCACGTGGCGCATTGTTCGGAACAGAAAGTTTCTGGCAAGGCGTCGATGTACCAGGCGATGCGCTTCGGAATGTGATCATTACCAAGCTACCGTTTAGCGTTCCGGATCATCCGCTTCTCGAAGCCCGATTGGACGCAATTCGCGATAAAGGAGGCAATCCGTTCCGCGATTATCAGTTGCCCGAAGCAGTCATCAAACTGCGGCAAGGCTTTGGGCGATTGATTCGAACGGCGAGCGACTCGGGCATCGTCGTCATCACCGACCCACGCATCCTGACGAAATACTACGGCAAGATATTCTTGCAATCATTGCCCGATTGCCGAGTGAGTCGAGTCTCGGCGACTCGGTTTGCACCGACTTAGTCGGCGCGAGATGTAAGTAAGCACCCATGCATAAGTTTACAGTCATTTGACGTAACCGTGGCTAGCGTTAAAACGGCTGATAACGCTAATTAACTTGTGCTGGGCTGCTTATATTGCGGTTGGGCAGAAAAACTAGTCGTCAGTGAGACCTTCGTATGCTACGGAAGTTATTGAGGTCGTCGTGGGTTTTGAGAATATTGTCTGGCGGCAGTTGCGGAGAAAGTAAACTTTCTACCATGCCGTCGGTTTCTTCGATCAACTGAGCCATGCGATTTGCGGCGAGTGATTTCATGCAGCCGAGCGAATCAAACCATTCGGGTCGGAGCATTGCCAAAGCAGCTTTTCCGATGCGCTCGTTGGTGCGAGGGCAAGCTTCGAATCGACAGACAGTCTGATTCAACCAGTTTTGAAGCGAGATTTGCATGAGCGACCATCGCTGCTGGCTCGCCGAATCGGATTGGTTGCTTTGTTCTTGAGCAAATCCGTACAGTCTTTCCCGATCAAAACAGCACGATTCCGTTGCTTGAAGATTTCCTAACTGCGCGAGGAAGTAATCCGTCCATCGCTCCATGTGGACGCGAATCTTGTTCAAGCGAGTCGCTTGATCGACTGGCATGCCAACGCCTCGCGATAGCAGTCGAAGGCAGCGATGACGCGCCTCGACATGGCTGAGAAATACGCTGGTCGTGACCGGCCCCGAGTCCTGGTCATCGCCCTGCCGTTCGAGCATCGAAGCAATGCTGGTCAACATGCGCGTCAAGATTTCTGAAACGAGTATCTCCTGCATGAATGGTTCGAGCTCGCGCCATAACGTCATCCGTCGCGATGTACCGCTTGACTTCAAAGCTTCGTCGTAGAGATAAAGCGTCTCATGCCAAGTATCCGAACGGATGCGCGAAGATACCCAATAATCGTTCAATGCCGAAGTTGGAAAACCACCGCGCGACTTGGCAATCGACCTTCCATGCCTAGACCAAAGACCTGCAATTTCGACAAGTGTTAATAGTTGCATGGAAAAAACCGACTGGGTTTGGGAATGACAATCTTCTGTTCGCAATACCATGCAAGCCCGATGCCGAGCCTTGCTAGCATTTGAATTTTGCTTCCAAACTCAGGAATTCACGCATTTGTCGCGAGAAACCCCGTTTCCGAATCGTCCGACTGTGGCCGTTTGTGTTGCTTAATATCAACAAGGGTTTCCCAAAGTCATCACGCCAAATTGGGTGATGGCATTCGAAGTCCACACGAATCGATGTTGGCAAAAATAGCCTGAATGCACTAGACTACGGCGTCTGCACAGCTTTGCCAGTTACGGTAAACCACCGAGTGCGTGTGAGTGCGGGCATTTCCGTTCGACTGATCGGCGGATTTTAAAATGGAACCATTGTGATTGCTGCAAGCATCAATTAGCTTGGGTGACGATGATGGTGGAATGCGAAAGCCAACACAGGGAGGTAATGGTTCGCCATGGGCAAAGAATCATTTCGCTTTATTCATGCAAGCGATTTTCATCTCGAGCGACCGCTTCAGGATCTGGCTGATTTACCCGATCACTTACGCACAGCGCTGATCGATGCGCCTTGGAAAGCTGCCGAAAGTGTTTTCGAGCAAGCCTTGGTCGACAGCGTGGACTTTATTTTATTGTCCGGTGATTTGGTCAATCCAGTCGCTACGGGCGCTGCAGGTCCAGCTTTCTTGTTGGATCATTTCGAAGAACTTCAAAAGCACAAAATTTCTGTTTACTGGGCGGGCGGTCAAGTCGACGATCCCGATCGTTGGCCAGATGCCGTCGGTTTGCCATCAAATGTACATCTGTTTTCAAAGCGTCAAGTCGAGACCGTAGTCTATCGCCGAAATGGTGCGCCAATCGCAACTTTGATCGGTCGAAGTTCCGATGGCCGCGAGTCGATTCGTGGAGCCGAGTATCGGAACGAGCCAGATGACAATTTTGCGATCGCGCTTGGGCATGGAACCGCAGACGCAGAATCTTTATTAGGCGAGCGCATTGACTACTGGGCCTTAGGTGGCCAGCATCAACGGCTTGTCATTCAAAGCGAATCGCCACACATTCGATTTCCGGGTTCTCCGCAAGGTCGAGGTTTGGACGAGCCAGGTGCACACGGCTTTTACACCGTCGAAGTCGACGCACAACGCAATGTACAAGTTCATTCTGTGGACTGCGATACGTTTCGGTATAGTGACCAAGTTGTCGATGCAGAAGACATGGCATTAGGGCGCGATTTGCGACAACTATTGGCTAAACGAATTAATAAATTGCAATCGGACGCTGGCGGTCGTCACACGCTGGTTCGTTGGCAAATCCAAATGGACTTGGAACAAGCCAGTATGGTAGGGCCGTCAGTTCTCGAAGAGCTTTTGCAATGGCTTAGACGTGAGTTCGGTCATGGCCAACCGTGCGTTTGGACTTCGGAAATCGAAGTGCTTCCTCCGAAAAGCTTGCCTAAAAAATGGCATGAAGAAGACACGATCTTGGGAGACTTCTTGCGCACGGCCAGTAACCACCGAAAGAACCAAGCCAAGGATCTGACGCTCAAACCCGTCATCGACGCCGAGACGCCTGCGTCAAGTTTTTGGCAAGCGACGCTGACTCCCACCGATACAGCCGCTCAAGTCGCCTTGCTTGAGCGAGCAACATTGCTCGGAGTCGATTTACTACGGGGCCATCAGTTCGATTTGTTAGCGACCACTCGCCGTTACGGTGGGATACCTGCAAGTACAACGAATCCCTAAGGCTGAGCTTGAAAATTAAATGACGCATGCAAAGCCAACGAGTCCAATACAAATACAAGACAGAAGCGTGAACTGGCACCAGCCAAACAATCCGCAAAGAAGACTTAGCCCACTATGTGATTTGCCTGCGCGAGCAAGCAAGCGGGACAGGAGATAATGAATTGAAAGTCAAAGACATTCAAATAGAAGGGTTCGGCGTTTGGACCGGACTGACTGTCGATAATCTGCCGGATGGAATGACCGTCTTCTACGGACCGAACGAAGCGGGCAAGACCACGTTGATGCAATTCCTCCGCGCGATGTTCTACGGCTTTACTCCTGAGCGACGTTCGCGGTACTTGCCACCGCTCAACGGCGGTCGGCCTGGTGGAGCGATGCGAGTCACCGGCCCCGGAGGAGGCTACGAAATCGCCCGTCGCGCCCAGCTAAACGACCCTGGGGTTACCGGCCAACTAACCGTGACAAGTGGCGATGGTGTTTCGCAAGGACAACATCGATTGGCGATGCTCCTCGGCCAAGTCGACGAATCGATCTTTACCAACGTGTTTGCGATTGGTTTGCGTGAACTACAAGAACTCAGCACGCTGGATGATACGGCAGCGGCTGACGAATTGTACAAGTTATCGAGTGGTTTGGACCGCGTATCGCTGGTCGACGTCATGCGTCAATTGAGGAACGCACGCGGAAATATTGTTGGACCGTCGGTTGAACAAGGGCAGATGCAAGGCATCATTGTCCGTCGTGAAAAACTGAAGGACGAACTCGAGCAATTGGTAGCACGAGGCAAACGTTGGAGTGAATTGGCTGCACACCGCAAGAGTTATCAAACGGAAATCGAAGAGCTGCATCAACGGAATGCTCAATGGGCGCTCGAGTCGAAAATGCTTGAGACCGCCATGCAAGTTCGCGAACCTTGGATGGAACGTGATCGTTTGCGAGAATCGATCAAGCTGCTTAACGCCCGAGTGGACTTGCCCGACGATTCGACTGAGAAACTCAAGAACCTGAATTCTGAAATCGAAGATCGCCGGAGCAAAATTGAATCGGTTCGTAATCAACGACGCTCGCTACACGCCCGCGCAAAAGACTTGCCCGTTCGTCGTAACATTCTCGAGCTCGCTTCGAAAATCGAAGCCGCGACGGAACAGGCTCCTTGGATCGCTTCGCTCCAAAAGCAGATTGTGCGTTTGGAGTCGGATGCCAATAAGACCCGCGAACAGTTGCTCGAGGATTCCAAACGGCTTGGCGTTAGCGAGGAAGACCAACAAGCGTTGCTGAACGACAAACGATTGACGTCGATCCCCGACCTCTCGCGACAAGCTATCTCTCAATTGTCCGGGCCTGCTCGCGACACGCGATCCCACACGCTGATATTGAAACAAGCGAAAGCGCAAGCTGAAAATGACCGAAAAGAAGCCGACCGTTTAGCTGCCGAGATCAACGAATTACTAACCACTCACGGTTTTGACGATCTTCACAAGGCGCTGCAAGCCAAGAGTGACCTGATCGCGACGCTTCGTAAAGCACAGCAAGTCGAAGAGCGTTTGCAAAGCTTGAAGAATCATAGCAAGGACTTGGAAGGCGAAGCCGTCGATTTAGCGACTGAAGAAGCTTTCCCGATGGAACGCGTCTTTGTGCTGGGCATTCCGTTTCTCTTTGGCGGTTGCATGCTCATCGCTGGACTGTTCAAGTCCACTGGTTATGGCGGTTGGTTGCCTCAAGACAGCGCGACTGGCCTCATGATGATGCTCATCGGCGTCGTCGTCCTGTTCTTTTGGTGGACTTGGAGGAATTACACCGAGCAAAGCACCGAAGGCGATCTGACAGAATGCGAAAGCCAGTTGGATACGCTCACACGACAAATAAAGAAAACCGAAAACGAGCTTGCTGAAATTCAACGAATGCTCCCAGAACATACGGGAACGATCGATCAGCAAATTCGCGAACTCGAACACGATTTTGGCCAACTTGAGAGCTTGCTGCCTGTTCATCACAATCACCAAGCTGCCATTCAGCGATATCAAGCGGCCCGAAAACGAGGCGTGGCAGCAGCAGAGTCACTCAAGCAAGCTCGAACTCAGTGGCGTCGCACTTTGCAACAATTGGGTTTAGCTGAATCGTTGTCGCCCAAGAGCATCCGGATCATGGCCGAAGGATACGACACGTTGCTTCAAACCCGTCGTCGATTGAAGACCCAAGAAGAAGAGCTGGAACAACGCAAACTGGAGTTGGCGTCGATCACACAACGTATCGAAGTCCTTCAACGCCAGGTTGCCGCAGCGCTTCGACGGGAGCAAAATCGTTCTGAACGCGATCCGAAAAAGTCTGTTCGCGAAGAGAGCATTCCCGCACAAAAGCGAGATGAACTTCGCCCCGAAAAACGAAAACCAGACGAACGCATTCAACTGGTACGCGCGAGCGAAGTGGCTGAAGGCAATGCGAGTGAACGGCTCGAAGGCTGCCTGAAGAAATTGCATGAATTGAGTGGCGTGATGGCCGAACAACAGCAATTTATCCTTCAAAGAAAGAGCCTCAAAGAAGAAGACGAAGGTCTTTCTAAGCAGCAAAAAACATTGCAGAAATCGCTCAATAAAGTCGAGCTTGCACGACAAGCGTACTTGGCCGATTTGGGTGTCGAAGACGAAAC
>JANMNK010000908.1:0-3430 GCA_031373875.1 Pirellulaceae bacterium
CATCACGTTTATGGCAACATGCATTCGGAAACCTGTGAGCCAAAACTTCTTATTGACAACTTAGACGTACCCGTCAATGTAATCCATTCGTTCCGTGATAATGCGAATCCGTTCAACTCTTCGTTCCTGTAATATCTTTGAAATGTTTTGCGGCGTTGATGTAGTCCAACTACAAACGCTTGTTGTTGGTGCTGGTCATTTCCTCTAATGAAATTCTAACCTGTTGCGACGCATGAATTGCATATGCTTGAAGAAAGAATTGCTGGGAAACCGCATTTTGCAAAAGTGTTGATTTGTACGGATTAATCAACCTGATTCAGATCAAAGAGATTTGCGGGCACTTTTAGTCGTCCAATGTTCGACTCTGTCCATAATTTCAATTGGAGCGTGTTACGGAAAAACAAGGATTGTGGGGCCTCTTGTGCATTTTTAGGGCTCATGTTCGAATGACTTTGTCTTATAGAAATAGAACAATTGTCATAGGAAAATGAATGTCAGCCCGTTTTGCAGTCGGTATCGATTTGGGAACGACGAATTCCGTCGTTGCCTACTCGCCGTTACAAGCCGCCGAAGCTCAAGTCTCGGTACTTTCGATTCCCCAGCTAGTCGCTCCTGGACAAGTGGATTTGCTGGACCATTTACCTTCGTTTCTATACCTGCCCGCAGAATCGACTATTCTTGAATCTGCACGAATTTTCGACACCGGTGAAATCGACTCTGTCATCGTCGGCACATATGCACGGCGTGTTTCGGCCGAGCAACCCGAGCGAACGGTTGCCGCTGCCAAGAGTTGGTTGTGCCACCCGCACGTCGATCGACGAAGTCCGATTCTGCCATGGGACGCGTCCGATGACGTTTCAAAAATTTCGCCCGTCGAGGCATCCACAATCTACTTGCGTCACCTCGTTCGCACTTGGGACCAACAGTTCCCCGACAGTCCGCTTGCTCAACAGCAAGTTGTCTTGACGGTCCCAGCCTCGTTCGATGTCGTCGCGCGCGAACTGACCCGCGAAGCAGCTATTCAGGCCGGATTGCCAAAAGATTTCGTATTGCTCGAAGAGCCACAAGCCGCCCTGTATCACTGGATACTCAATGTCGGCGAACAATGGCGCAAGTACATTGCTCGTGGCGATGTAATCTTGGTCTGCGACGTTGGTGGTGGAACGACCGATTTGACTTTGGTGGTCGTCGACGAAGCAAGCGGCGAATTACAGCTACAACGGCAAGCTGTCGGCAACCACCTGCTGGTTGGCGGCGACAATATGGATTTGGCTCTGGCTCACTTCGCCGCTAGTCGCTTTGCAGAACGCAATATCAAGCTGAACCCTTGGCAGTCAGTCTCGCTCTGGCATTCGTGCCGCGCTGCAAAAGAGTCACTCCTGTCGGAACATGCAATCGATCCGCAAACCATTTCGATACTAGGGCGGGGCAGTCGGCTCATTGGCGGAACACAATCGATCGAAGTTTCACGTGCCGAGGCAACGTCGTTATTGATCGACGGCTTTTTTCCGAAGTGTGATTTGAGCGAACGAGCTAACCACAATGTACAAAGCGGCTTCCAAGAACTTGGACTTCCTTTTGAAAGCGACTCGGGAATCACGCGTCATATTGCGAGCTTTTTGACAGACTCACTTCCCGATAGCTCGACATTGGGACAGATCAAACTGCTGTTCAACGGTGGCGTATTCAAATCCCCCGCGTTTCGCAATCGCTTGATGGAAACGATGGCTTCGTGGGCAAATGACGGCGGTTCGCCCAGCGTCTTAGGTGGCCCCGAGGATCTCGATCGTGCTGTCGCAAGTGGCGCAGCATTTTACGCTTGGACCAAACAGCATGGCGGACTCCGAATTCGAGGCGGTGCCGCTCGCAGTTATTATGTCGGTATCGAAACCGCTGGGCTTGCTGTGCCAGGCATGCCGCGTCCTTTACAAGCCCTGTGCGTCGTGCCTTTGGGTATGGAAGAAGGAACCGAAATCGAAGTGCCCAGCAAACAAGTCGGACTAGTCGTCGGCCAACCCGCGCGATTCCGATTCTTTTCCAGCTCCGTCAGGAATGCAGATCAACCCGGTACGATGCTCCGATTTATCGACGAAGAAGAATTGCAGGAAACGGCTGCTTTGGAATTAGCCCTCTCGGTCGAAGAAACCCCCGATGAAGGATTTATCCCGGTGCGGTTTCATTCCAAGATCACGGAGTTAGGCGTTTTTGAACTTTGGTGCCACAGCATTCGCGATAATCGAAAGTGGAAATTAGAATTCGATATCCGCGAAGCTTCCAATGCCTCTTCGTAAACTCCGTATTGCAACCGAACGATGAGCAATCCCGTCAATCAAGTTTCTCTCGAATTAGATCGACAGCCAAGTCGCTACGTAGTCGGTATCGACTTGGGTACGACCAACTGCGCCATGGCGTATGTCGACACGGAAAAGCCCAACGCTACCGTCGAGATTTTCCGCATCCCCCAACTTGTCGATTGGGAAACAGTCGAGGAACGCGATACGCTGCCGTCGTTCTACTATCAACTGACCGATCAAGAAGCCGCCTCGGTTAGCAACTCTTGGGTACAAAATGATTCTGGCGTGAAGTACATCGTCGGCGTGTTGGCGCGCGATCGTGGCTTACAGATGCCTGGACGACAGATCGCTTCGGCCAAAAGTTGGCTCTGCCATTCGGGTGTTGACAGAACTGCTTCGCTGTTGCCTTGGCACGGAGATTCAGATGTCGCGACATTGTCTCCAGTCGAAGCTTCCAGCCGATATTTAGCCCACCTGCGAAAAGCGTGGGATAGAAGGTTTCCGCATCATCCACTGGTCGACCAAGATATCGCATTGACGTTGCCCGCCTCGTTCGACGAAGTAGCGCGTGAATTGACCGTCCAAGCTGCCAAGCTCGCTGGCTTGGAACGCATCGTCCTGATCGAAGAACCGCAAGCTGCTTTTTACGCTTGGCTGGCGCGTCATAGTAAAGATTGGGATCGAATGATCCACGCCGGGGAATCTATTCTCGTCTGCGATATCGGTGGCGGGACGACGGACTTTACACTGATCCGCGTCAAGTCTCACGAAGAAGCATCTGCCAAGGGTTACGAACAGGCTGGCGGTAAGCATTCCTTGGTCACACTTCATCGTGTTGCCGTTGGGCAGCATTTGATACTTGGAGGCGATAACCTGGATCTGGCTCTGGCAAAGACCGTCGAAAGCCAGCTTGTCAGCGGCGAACAGGGACAGCTTCCCGCACGGCAATGGGATGCCCTCCGAATGCATTGCCGAGTTGCAAAGGAGACACTTCTGGGAGCCAGCCCGCCGGCCAGCTACACAATCAGCCTGCCCGCAACCGGATCAAGACTGCTCGCGCTATCGATGTCAACTACGGTTGATTTCGATTCCGTTCGTCAGGCTTTGCTTGAAGGATTTTTTCCTCAAGTCGAATT
>JANMNK010000919.1:0-4591 GCA_031373875.1 Pirellulaceae bacterium
ACCTTCGAGGGCGCCGCCAACTCCGACGTCGCCCCATGTCGCAACGTTTGCGCCACCATTTGCTCCAGCAGCAAAGAGATCCTGAAGCTGTTGTGGTGTAATGTGTTCGATTGGGTTGCTCGCGTTAACGACCAACGCCATGGCTTCGAGCCCGACAACGATGGGTAACGGATCGCGACATTTACCGGCTTTAAGCATGGCGATATCATCCTTGTCGACGTTACGACTCACACCTGCAATGACCAGCGGGTTTTCGGAAAGTGATTTTAAGCCCGCTTCGGAGCTATCGGCCGCGCCCGCAAATTCCACATTTGGATGGAATTGCTGAAAATTAACTCGCCATTGATGTCCTAAGTCCGCCATAGTAGTTGAACCGCTCAAAATGGCTTTCCCTTTGACGTCCGATTTCGCGCGGTAGGGCTGTAGTTGATCGATAAGCTGCATCAGCAGAAATCGCTCATCTGCTTGCAAAGCTGCATTTGCATCGGGCTGTTGGCAATTTCCTGCCAGGCCGAACGAAAAAAAACACGCGATGCCCAATGCAAGCCGCAAATTGATTTGCAACATAGAAGTCACTCCTTTAGTTGATGCAATATTCCAAGATCCAATGCATGGTGTCTTGTTTTCGCTCGAATTCTAGTCAAATTCCAATTGCGAAAACATGGCAATACACGGATTTCCTTGCGGCATCCGACTAAATTGGTTTTGCCAGCACAATCAAAAAGGTGCATAATGGGCGAGGGTTGCATGGGGACTATGTCGCTTACGGAAGCAGAAAAAATGAATCGATCGTTCACGAATGGCCTGCTGCGGATGACCAGCATCATCATTTCCGGCGTTTGGATTGCTTGGTTTCCTTCGATGAATCGCATCAACGCGGAAACGATCGATGAAACGGAACCGTCGGCAGTTTCTCCGGCGGTCGCCGACATCGATTATCGCCAACCTATCGATTTGCAGTTATCACCCGATGAAAAGCGATTAGCGATCGCGTGCAAAAAAACCGGAATGATCGTCGTCCTTGATTTGGACACTCGGTCAGTCGTTCAGAAATTAGCTCTCGGACAGGAACTTCATGACCTTGAATCGGTCTCCGAAGGTCGACTCGCTTGTATCGATCTTGCTGCCAATCGCGTGCACATCTGTCGTTGGGTGGATGGCCAATTGCGGCCGGAATCAAGCTTCGCAACGTCAACCTCGCCGGTGCGTGCGGAATGGGTCGCCGAACAGAATACGCTCCGCGTTGCCTGCCTTTGGTCCAGACGCATTGAATCGTTCGACTTGTCTGGCTCGGATTCCAAAGCCAGAAAGATCGCTTCATGGGACTTGCCGATTGCACCGCGTGCCATACGGACACTTGCAGATCGCGATGCAGTACTTGTCGCGGACGCCTTTTCTCCACAGCTTTGCATTTTGAAGGCTAGCGATGGCAATATCAAAGCCAACCATATGCTTTACGGTCATGCGATAACGAACATCGAGCGTGACGGCAAAGATCAAATTGCCATGCTGCATCCTATGCTTAACGACTTTGCGCAAACGAATCAAAACGATATTCATTGGGGTGTTTTGATGGCCAATGATTTGCGATGGGTCGGCACTAACGAGTTGCTTAAAAATGCCGGTGACGACATCTACGTCGGCGGTCGTGTGCACCCGGTCGGTATTCCCGGCAATGGAGCGGGCGAGCCGACAAGTTTGGCATTAGGGCAGGGTGACTATATCGCAATTACTGTTGGCGGCACGAATCAACTTGCGATCGGCCGACGCGAGGGGTACACGTTTACTTACGTCGATGTCGGACGTTATCCAATTTCGTGCGTCATGACTCGCGACGGGCAGCGTTGCTTTGTCGCAAACCAATTCGACGACAGTGTATGCGTTGTCAACTTGAAGGAAGGAAAACTTGTCGACACGATTCTACTCGGTGCTATTCGAACACTAACCGAAGAAGAACGCGGGGAGCGATTGTTTCACTCGGCAGAATTTTCGCATGACCGCTGGATGACTTGCGCAAGTTGTCATGTCGAAGGCCATACGAACGGCCAGTTAAACGATAACTTGGGCGATCGGACATACGGTGCTCCCAAACGCGTACTCACGCTGCTCGGTGTGGGCGACACACATCCTTATAGCTGGCTTGGTCATGAAGCGACGATTGAAAAGCAAGTCGTGCGATCGATCCTAAAAACGATGCAGTCTTATCGAACCATTGACCCCGACGAAATGAAGCAGTTGGCAGCATATTGTGCCAGTCTTCCACCGCCGCCATCTATTCGCCAAGCACGTGGTGTTGAGGAGGACGCCGTGACTGAGCTGGGGCGGAACTTGTTCACATCAAAGGGCTGTATCGACTGCCATTCGTCGCCCAAGTTTACTTCGTCGGACGTGTATGATGTCGGCATGAAGGATGAAAAAGGCGCGGGACAATTCAACCCGCCGTCCTTGCTCGGAGTCAGTCAACGTGGCCCCGCTTATTTTCACGACAACCGAGCAGATGGCTTGAAAGGCGTGCTGGCCAATCACCCGCGAAAGCCTGGACAGCAGGAATTAACCGAAGCGGAAACCAATGCGCTGATCGCGTACTTAGAAACCCTGTAGAACAAGCGGCGGCATGACTGCATATTTTCCCTTAGTGCACACCGTCGCCGTTAATCGGACTGACGCAAGAGTCGAATAAGTGCGGACCGCAGTTCGCGCACTTTTAGCGGCATCGATAGCATGATTCGGCGTGGACCGGTTAACGCATTTCGGACGATATGTTGCTGCTTTTCGTCGACCAAGAGGATGGCAGCCAGATGTTTGGTATGCTCATCGGTTCCAAATTGGTTAAAACTATCCAAAGCTGAATTACCGAGTTCGGGCGCGCTGAACACAACGCATTCAGCGGGCAGTTCGCCAGAAGCAAATCGCTCCATCGCGCGATCCGGGCTAGAGTAAACCAAAACGCGATATCCACGATTCTTCAGTTTCTCACGCATCAAGTTTTGCAAATCCGGTTTGCTTTCGACGATCATCACCGAATGGCCACGACCTTCTTGAGCCGCTTCCGGATCGATGGGCATCACGGCTTCTTTGGTCACAATGCCAGTCATCGCGTACTTGTCGCCCGCCTCAAGCTTTCTGATTGCGTCTTGAATTTCAGCCATCATCAGCCACGGACTCTGGTATCGCTTTTCCGGATCGACTTCCATTGCCTTGTGACAAATTTGCATTGCGGCGGCAGGACAATCGGGCTCGAGGCTTCCCAAAGGTTTAACTTCGCGAAACCGCGAGATATTCAATCGTGCCATGCGGTCGCGAGTTTCGGTCAGAGGCGAAACGCCCGAAATGATGTGATACAGAATACATCCCGCGAAATACAAATCGCTTCGGCTGTCGTCTTTCCGCACACCCGTACCACGTTCGAGAGCGGCATAATCAATCGCTCGAGCACTGGGGCAATCCGCAATGGCTTCGGGAGTATCGGTATTGGCCATGGCTGCCAAACCGAAGTCCACTAATTTGCAACGACCATTCGATCCGACCAAAATGTTGGACAGTTTCATATCGCGGTGCGTGATACCGCGCTGAATTGCAAAGTCCAATCCGGTACACACATCGGAAAGTACTTTTAAGGCGGCGATGGCGTCAAACTTTTTTCTGATCTTCAGGAGTTCGCGAAGCGTCTCGCCTTCGACAAACTCCATGACTAAATAAGGCGCACGATCGTCGTTTTGAATTTCGTAGATCGTGACGATATTGGGATGCCTTAATTGCAACCCCATCCGCCCTTCTCGTAAGAATTGTTCGACTTGCCGTGGTTCGTCACGATGACGGCGTCGCAATACTTTTACTGCAACGACGCGTTTTGTATCGATGTGGACTGCTCGATACACTCGGGCGAATGTACCCGAACCAATCATATAGAGGACTTTGTAGCGGCCGTAAAAATAGCCAAGTCGCTCGCCGGTCAACGCTCGATCGAGTTGAAAATTCGTGACCAAACCTTTGCGCAAAATCACACTGCAAATATCTTCCAAAGTCGATGCCGTTCGGCCGACTTCGGACCATATCTGGTCGATTTGTGACGGCTCGACCAAATTCAAGTCGACTAACCGCTGAGCAATACTGGCTGGCGTGAATTCCATAGGGGGCCAAAAGATCCGCCGAACGCTAACTAACTAATCACTACATCCACGCTATCAAAACCAGATTTTGACAGCTTCCGGGAATGCTTTAGATTAAGTCAAACCGCACTATCTGGCAAATTGGCCATAGCTTGAATTAGCTTTAGTAGCAAAAATAAAAGGAAAACGCGGCCAAGTGGACCCAAAAATCCGATTAACGGAGTCTTTGAATCCACTTGGCCGCGTCGAGGGAAAGACTTCCCGGCAACCCCATTCGGGCTCTGACTCTGGCACTTCAAGCGTGGCGGCCATGAAAGTGCATTTGCGGGGACGTCATTTTTATATGCGGCTGGCTCTTGATGAGCTTAATCGTTTTCTTCGTTACCTTCGATTTCACCTTCACCAGATATTTCGCGAATCTGCTTTTGATAAGCGTCTCGCTCTCGTCGTGTAGCTTCTAAATCGAAGACCAAGTACTTCAT